>NZ_CP116967.1:600000-860000 GCF_032050975.1 Candidatus Nitrospira allomarina
TCTTTTCCCGCTTGCATAAATTGCAACATGGCCATTTGAGCTGTCGCATCCTGCATCGCGACTCGATCGGGACGAAGAGCCAACATGGCCTTTCCACGCTCCCAGACTTGTGTATCGAAATCATCCGCATGGCTGACCAGGATCTTTTCTGTCAGCGTGAGAGGCCGCCCAAATTTTTTGCGAGCTTTGTCCACAATTCCCGGCATTGAAGCATATAGTTTTTTGACCATTTCTAGGGACATAGCACCTTCTCCTGGGTTCAGTTCAACATGGATAAGTTTTAATCTAGACCGACCACTAACCCGGTATAAATTTAACCGGCACTACTTTAACGGTGGCACCTCGCGACGCTTTGGGGAAGCATAATTTACCAGATAGTCAAATAATCGGATAAGCCGACTCCCTTGCCGCTTTTGATCCGTCCAATGTCCAATCATTCCGATGGTTCGCGATAAAATGAAGAAGCCATTGAGGCTATCAACCGGAAAACCGATATCGACTAACACGGCCGCCGCCATGGTTCCATCGACATTGAGAATAAGATTATCTTTTTTGACAGCGGTAATTTTTTCAACTTCTAACGCAAAGTCCAAGTGGGGCGTGTTGATGCCCAAACTTTTCACGTACCCGACCAACTCCTTCACCCGCTTATCCGGATTTTTCAAACTTTTGACTCGATGACCGATTCCCGGAACAGGTCCCACATTTTTTTTCATGTAGACGAGAAAATCATCGACCGAAAGTTTGTTGTCGATCGCGTATTTGAACCACCGCCCCGCGTCCGTCACCGCTCCACCAAAGCGCGGACCGATCATAATCATACCGGCCGCGACCGCTTGAGATAATCCGATTCCAGCACAAGCGGCGATAATCGTCGTCAAGGCTCCACTCACGCAAGGGCCATGGTCAGCAGACAGCATGATAATGCGTTTAATGATTTCGGCTTCCTGTTTGGTGACAAGACGATTGTCCCATAGCAGGCCGATAATATGGGGAATGTCATATCCGTTATTGATCAGTTCAGAAGCCGGATAACCTTGATACAGCGGTTCATCACCGCGATCGTCACTAATTGTGGAACGAATCAGGGGGGTCACCAGCACTTCCCCTTCCTTCATGCTCTCTTGAACCGTTTTGGGGAGCTTCGGTATGTCCGCCGGTGCCAAATCCGGAATGGGCTTGACCTGTCCGCTTTTAAGCAACTCCTCATGGGTGGCCTTGATGGCCGGCCCCAGAGCTCCAAAAGTATCCGGCACAATCGCGCCGGCCTTTTTCAGGGCTTCAGACTTTGCCCGGGCAGACCCCTCACCTTTCAATCCTTCTTTCGCCCCGGCATGCCCGAATTTCATACCCTTTGGAAGACTCTCTTGACAGAACCCTGATACGACCGCGAGTAATTTAATCCGGCGTTTCTTGGCCCCGTACCATTCGGCAGCCCGTTCTTCCAAATCTCCACCCATTTCCCCGACAATAACCACCGCCTTGGTTTGCGGATCGTTTTCAAACATTTCCAGGTAGCTGACATAATCAGTGCCCGGGTAGGCATCACCGCCGATACCGATCGCCGTCGTGATGCCGTCAGCAAATTGAGAACAAATCCATATAATCTCGTTCGACAATCCTCCGGACTTGGTGACCACGCCGAAAGAACCAGGACGATACAGCTTGCACGCCACCAAGTTATCAAACGCCCCCCCGATCACTCCGAGGCGACATTCTCCTGCCGACACTACCCCAATTGAGGAAGGGCCATTAAAGGTTTTCCCAAGCTTACGGGCATGCTTTCCCAAAAGTTTGGCATCTTTTTCCGGCACCCCTTCGGTAATCATGGAGACCGTTTTAATATGCGGGTCATTCAGGGCTTCCATGGTGCCGGCATAGGCCCGGTCTGCTCCGATATAGACCAGACTCGTGTTAATTTCCGGGTGGTTGGCCGTCGCTTCGGCGACGGTTTTATAAATGGGGATCATTATTAACTCGGTTCCACAAATGATCTCGTTAGTCTTCCCCGCATCAGGGGGATAAACGAACGCAGAGACATTCAATGGTTGCTTTATCATGTACCGGAACTCAGCCATACGACGAGCGGCATTCACCCCGGCCACCCCCCCTTGAATGACGACATGCGTGTCTTTCGTTGCAAGAATACTCATCGAAACGGTCTCCTACATCCTCAAGGTCTAATAGGTTATTTTGCGGCCATGGCCATATCGACAATGTCCGTTAACGGTGTTTTGCGGTCAAATACCTGAATATCAAAACCCTCATCCTGAAGCGCACGCATGGCCGCTAATCCCTGCAATTCGTTTGGACCACCCCGGCGCACCCAAATCTTGACACCCTCGAGCTTGCCTTCCGCTTTAGCCTTTCGAAACGCATTGATAATACCACCAAAGGTCTTTTTGACATCGGTAAAATTCGCAATCGCTCCACCCACAATAATATGCTTGATACCAGGCAAGGAGCAGACTTTTTCCGTCAGAACTTCCACTGCCCAGTCAGGTGGATCGCCTGAATATTCTGCATAATTCGCAAGTTTGCCACCACGGGCCACCACCGCATCTGAATAATAAACGCTGGCTCCACCACCTGCAGGTAACATCGCAATATTGCCACCAGGAATCTCAATGAGCTTGACTGAACCTTTCACCTTGGCATCAACCGCCATGACCTCTTCTTCATTTTTGGTATAGGCACGCCCAAACTCAGCCGCAAACGGAAAGGTCCAGTCCTTATGCCGGAACTTGGCATCACCGTCCAAAAGGGTCACTGCATCCAGAGCCATAAGTTCTCCCTGGGCACTGAGTACAACTGGATTCACTTCTAGGTATTGAGCATCTTCATTATCAAAACAGGCATATAATTTCTTCAAAAATTCGGCCATTTTAGCGGCCGTATCGCCGGAAAACCCCGCATCCTTTACCAGAGAGGAAAGCGCTGAATCCGACAGGGTCTCACCGGTTTCGATGGATACCTGCTTGACCTTATCCCAATTAGATTCCACTTCGATCCCACCACAGGTTGCCACCAAGAGGTCCACCCCATCGCGCGTCGATTTGGCCGCGGCATAATATTCTTCTTTGTGATCAACCGCCTCGGAAACAATCACCTGCTTAATCGTCAGGGTTTCCAGTTGTTTCCCAAGCATCTCCCGCACAGCCGCTTTGGCCCCGGCTAAATCCAAGCCCACTTTGACTAACCCCAATTTAAAACGAGAGCCAAGTGCTTCATGCGCTTTGACTACCAGTTTATTTTTTTGGAGCCAATCATTGACCTGAGATAATTGGTCAAACTCCTCACTTGAGGTCACGACAGCATAGTTGGGAGTAGAAATCCCCCATTTTCGCAATAAGCCCATTCCCGGGCCTTCAAGAACTTTTGCCATAATCCAACCCTTCCTTCAGGGACTGATCATAATGGTTAAGGACAAACGTAGCACAACCCGCCTGCCGCGCGGAACGGTGCATTGTACGAATGCCTTCATCCCGCTGCAATCAATCAAAAGACCCATGAACCCCTTTCAAAAGTCCCAGTGCTTCCACGTGGAATGCCCATAAGATCACCACCACACCCTTAAAGATAAAACCTGTTAAAAATTAGTTAGTTGAGATGAAGAGACGCATTCCCACTTAGCCCCAGGCTTCCCTAAACCAACCCCGCAATAGCCTACGCTCTCTCCTGATATCAGAAAAAACCCTGCTATGGTCTAACCATCCATCTTGTTGATTTAAAAAGCCATTAAATTTACTCACTAAATTTTTAAACCTCTGGGCATCCCTGTGCTTAAGAGCCTCGTCCTCATTCCTAGCACCTTCAGTACGTGGGGAATGATCTTGTCAGAATGCCTCCTGACTCCTGCGACTTAATTGGTAAAGAAACCCCTTCTTTTCTACTTCGGCATCTTTTCGGGAAGGCCAATTGAGCGGGACTTCTTCTATTGCCACAATAAATTTCTTTTTAAACTCATGTTCGACCGTATCGAGCCCCAGTCTGTTTGGATCACAAAACATGGCTTTCCCCTTTGGGGTAAGCACCTGTTCAAGTATATGAGAAATACCGGTTAGAATTCCTTCCTCATAAAAAACTTCACTGCCTATTACCAAATCATAAAGAAACTTTTTTGGTCCAATCTTTTCCGTCCAATTCAACAAGCATGTGTCAAAATTGCTGATATGATTCAGGCGACAGGACTCCTTTGTGGCTTCAAGTGTAATAGGCACCACATCTGAAAACATGGTGAATGCCCCGAGCCGGGTAGCAACCACTCCGGCTAACCCTGTTCCGCAGCCGATTTCCAGAACCTTGACGCCTTGCAGTTTTGATGGGAAAAACCGATGAATGAGGCATTCTGATAAGGCCACTTCAGAAGGCCAAATTCGATCCCAGTACCCCCATCCGAGGGATTCGTCATCCCGTGCATCTAGTGGGGTTTCCCTAGAGATGTCTCGCTTGGTCTTACAGACAATGGGAACAACCCCGATTTTGGGAAGTGTCACAATTTTCACATGACTCACAGAAATTATCTCCCCAAAAAAGGCGAGCCGGGCTCCGTTTGGAACCCGGCTCGTTGCACACTTCCCCAGTATAAGAATAATACCGGAAGACCAGCCTACGTTGAGAACCTAGGCTAAGCGACTTAAGATGGCATTGAAAGTCGCGCTGGGACGCATGGCGGTCATCACCTTGGTTGGATCGGGACGATAATACCCGCCAATATCCTGAGCCCGTCCCTTTGCCGCTTTAATCTCTTCAAGAATTGTATCGACTTTGGACTCCAACTCTTTTGCGATCGGGGCAAATTGCTTTTTTAAGTCCTGATCATCATTCTGTGCGGCGAGTTCTTGCGCCCAGTACATGGCCTCGTACACATGACTTCCCGCATTGTCCAATTGCCCCAATTCACGCCCTGGGGCCTTCCGGTTGTCCATAAGCTTTCCGGTGGCCTTGTCCAAAGTGTCCGCCAGAATTTTTGCTTTTTTGTTGTTTTTGACTTGACTCAAATGGGCAAACGACTCGGCTAAGGCGAGAAACTCTCCGAGGGAATCCCAGCGTAAATGTCCTTCTTTGACAAACTGCTGTACATGCTTCGGGGCCGATCCTCCGGCTCCGGTTTCAAACAGACCTCCACCATTGATGAGTGGAACGATGGACAGCATTTTGGCGCTCGTCCCTAACTCCAAAATGGGGAATAAGTCAGTGAGATAATCCCGAAGCACATTTCCAGTAGCCGAAATGGTATCGAGGCCGTCCTTTGCACGTTTGAGGGAGTGCTTCATGGCATCCACCGGTGCCATAATTTGGATGTCCAGCCCTTTGGTATCGTGATCCTTAAGGTAAAGATTCACTTTTTCAATGACTTGGGCGTCATGAGCCCGATTTTTATTGAGCCAGAATACCACCGGGGTCGAAGAAGCCCTGGCCCGGTTCACAGCCAACTTAACCCAATCCTTAACGGCAACATCCGTCGTATAACAACTGCGCCAGATATCGCCTTTTTCAACATCGTGTTGCAGCAAGACATTCCCTGCTCCATCCAGCACTCTGACTACGCCTTTCCCGGTGGATTCAAATGTCTTGTCATGTGACCCGTATTCTTCGGCTTTTTGTGCCATTAACCCCACATTGGGGACGCTACCCATGGTAGACGGATTGAATTCGCCATTTTCGCGACAAAAATCGACCACTGCCTGATAGATACCGGCATAACTCCGGTCAGGAATGATGGCTTTCATGTCATGTTCTTTGCCATCAGGTCCCCACATTTTCCCTGAGGTTCGCAGTGCAGCCGCCATGGATGCATCAATGATGATGTCACTCGGCACATGAAGGTTGGTAATGCCCTTGTCGGAATCCACCATCGCCAGTGCCGGTCCATTTTTGAGGCAGTCCTGGATATCTGACTCGATTTCCTTCTTTTTGGCCTCAGGTAAATTTTTAATTTTGGCCAGGATGTCACCTAATCCGTTATTCGGGTTGGCGCCCAATTCAGCGAACGTTTTTTCATGCTTTTTAAAGACATCGTCGAAGAATGCCCTCACCGCATGACCAAACATGATGGGATCCGAAACTTTCATCATGGTGGCCTTCAGGTGTAACGACCACAAAATGTCCTTCTGTTTGGCATCTGCTACCTGCTCTTTAAAGAACTGACGCAATGCCTGGCAACTCATCTTGCTGGCATCCAATACATCACCCTTGTTGAGGGTTAATTTATCTTTCACGACGGTAACGCTACCATCGTCCGCCACAAATTCAATTTTTCCCTTTCCGGCAGCTTTCTCGTTGATGGTTACGGACTTTTCATTGCCGAAAAAATCTCCGGTCGTCATGTGCGCCACGTGTGTTTTGGAATCTTTTGTCCATTTACCCATTTTATGCGGGTTCTTTTTGGCGTATTGTTTGACCGAGGCTGAAGCCCGACGATCGGAATTCCCCTGCCTCAGCACCGGATTGACCGCGCTTCCCTTCACTTTGTCATATTTGGCCTTAATGTCTTTTTCTTCTTCGTTTTTAGGATCTTCAGGATAGTCAGGGATCGCATAGCCCTGAGATTGTAATTCAGCAATCGCACCCTTAATTTGTGGGAGCGATGCACTGATGTTTGGTAATTTAATGACATTGGCATCCGGCTTTTCAACGAGTTCGCCTAATAGAGCCAGATCATCCGGCTGTTGTTGCTCAGGCTTGAGCTTGTCAGGAAATTGCGCAAGAATTCTTCCCGCGAGGGAGATATCTTTGGTGCCAACGGTCACACCTGCCGCTTTAGCAAATGACTGAATAATTGGGAGAAACGATCCGCTGGCCAGCTCAGGCGCTTCATCAACTTTCGTGTAAATAATGTCTGGTTGTACACTCATGGCATTTACCCCGTTAAAGGTTAATTGAGAACACGTTTTTCCTAGAAAGAACTCGCCTCAAACACGCCGTGGGGGAACTCAACAAGCAGTTGTGATGAAATCTGTAAACCAATCCCCATGCCGTGACAAGAAAACCATTGTAAGAATGGTGTCACCCTTCTGCAATCAATCAAAGGACCCATGTCGCCACGAATCAAAAGTCTCAGGAAAGATGCGGAAATAGGGGAAGTTTCCGAAAACATTTTACCCGAAAAAGTAAACTCAACTAGAAACTGGAAGTTAGAGGAATTATTGAGAGCGAGCCTTGCACATGAATTTTTTGAGATTTAACAGTCGAATAATATAAAAAGTCTTAGAGAGGGCTAGAGAAGTTGTTGCCAACTGAGAGTCTTAACCGGAAGCACTCGAAGGGACGCGGCGATCGGACAGGTATCCAGAGTCATCTTCACCTCGCCATTCAGTATCTGTACCTGTTCCGCCAAGAGGGCACCCTGAATGACTGAACTCCCAATTCCACCATCAAACGTCACTTGCCCAGAGACAATGATAAGCCCTTCCCAATGAAATGGCGCGGAAATGCTAAGATTTCCCGCTACCAAAAGTATGCCATATCCATAGAGATTCTGAACGGCAAGGCGGCTCGGAAATCCCCCTGCAAGCGATTCGGCATACAACAGGGCAGGATGCCCAGGCGCCCCAAGATTCACACCGACCAGATCTGCTGAAATGACCTGAGCGCCTCCCTTAAGGCTCTCTAAAGCCTTGACTAAATCCAGGAATTCCGATCCCACTTGTGGCGTCGGAGGATTCCCTGTGAAAGTCGCGGTTCCTGCCAACGCACCTGCAGGGCCCAACTGCACCGGGGGCCGGCCTGCCGCCAGGATCCCACAATTATCAAATCCTTCTACGGCTGTGGTTCCGCCAGCAAATACGACCTGATTTTTCGCATATACGGCGGCCAACAATGGCGGCCCAGACGGGTGTGCAACCTCCACTTGAATCAGGGACGTGGCACCTTCTGCCTGACCCTGGCTGATGATGATTTCGATTGGGGAATATGGAGTGGGATTTACTGACGTAAATGAGGTGGGGACGAGTTCACTTTCTGATGCAAATCCAAAGAAGACCAGGCTGCCTCGGTTATTTATTGAATGCGTCGCGCTAATTCCATCACCATCTTGATAGTGAGGGGTCAGAGAACTGTGTCCCGCCCGTTCCGCATCATACTCGGTTTTATGACGAATTTTAGTCCAGTAAGGGAGAATAGATTGCACACTATTGGGACGAACTGCCGTATTCGTAGAATTTCCACTCAAAGGAAAATAGTTGGTGAAAACCTCTGAATATTCCGTATCATACTGTGGTTTCCACTCAGGCAAAGACAACACATAGGCGGACCAATTTGCTTGCAGGATGGGAGAAGGATCGCCGAGATACCCTGGATTTGATAAGGAAGATCCACCCAAACGAACGGCGGTTTCTGCGATGCCCGCCTCTGCGGCATAGAACGTAGCCATCGCCCTTCGGAAATTTCCACTGATTTGTAGGTCGGTGGACGTGGCAAACAAAATCGTCGCACCCATAATTGTAGAAAAAGCGACCAATAACAAGGCTGTAATGAGCGCTCCACCCATGGAATTGTGATAAGGCCTTATTCCTTCCTTGCTATTGAATCCGGTCATGATTGGACATTTCTCATCGTGATTCGGGAATGGAGAGTCACCGTTCGATATCCACCGTTTTTGGCATACTGTGGATCAGGCTGTGACGTTCTGGCTGTCACCGAAATTCTCACTTGTCGAATGGCTTTGGAATCTGTGGTCGGGTTCCCAGCCTGATCAAGATAATCTATGCCAAACGCTTCAATATCCTCACCAAACGGTTGATTTCCTCCACCGGTATTTCGCCGGAGCAGGTGGGTCGAGGCATCATAGACAAAGACAATCGATTCATTGGCATCACTGGTGATGCCATTACCATTTATGTCAGCCTTGATTGAGAGCTTTTGGGGATCATACGTAATGCCCTCAAAATCATTAGTAAGATCGGAATCACGATTCACTCCGCGAGGATCATAACCGGCCATCAGGATTTCCCTGGTCACCAAATCCACCACCACGCGAGCCTGTTGCTGCATGTCCAGGATTTGCTCTCGCACAACCTGGGCTTTGAGTTCTTGAATATACAGAGCATAGACCACGCTCACTGTCAGGAGACTCAAGCTCAGGGCCACCACGACCTCAACGAGGGTATACCCCTTAGGGGACCCTATCGAAACATGTGGCATCTGCGTATTCACTTTTACTTTGTGAGATAAGTGGTAAGTGTGGTGGTATGCGCATCATGATCCCACCGCACTTCGACCTTGACAGTGTGTAACCCGGATATTGGAAAATGGGGTTGAATCGTGAGCGTTCGTTGATGATGGCTCGCACCGGAAATTGAGCCATAGGGTTCCCTATTAATCCATGTACCGGTTAACGAACTGGGCACTCCATCCCGGCGCACGTCTTCCAATTTTTCCTGGGCGAGGGTGACGGCTCTGGTCATTTTTTCACTCGCCGTCATGCCGGTATGAGCGACAACGGAATAGCCTGCAAATCCAAGGAGCGCCAGGAAAACCACCACCAGGGCCATTAGCACTTCTAACAAAGAGAACCCTCGTTGATCTCGCAGGCAACTCGTCAGTCGATATCTCTCATGCATCATGATGTTCATTAAGACTTCACTTTTACCCGTCCGGTTATGCTAACCGTAATGATCCGTTTTCCGGCTGAATTGGACAGGGTAATAGAAGCTAAACTGGACGCCGTTCCTCTTGGCAGAAAGGAGGGATTGTTGGTGGCTGTCATCATGACATCTCGAAAACTCTCCTGAATATCGCGAGCTACAAGATGTTCGCCCGGGTCGGACTTTCCATTATTATTATCATCATCCAATAACACATACCGATGATTATCCTGAAAGAAAACTCGTTGCCTATTCCGTTCAATCACAGCCTTCATTTTTGCCCCTAAAAGGTCAGAGGACACCTGTCTGACTGCTCCATTCAATCGCCAATGAGGTAACTGGGATACCAACCAGGTCTGAGCTAACATCAAGACTACCCCGATAATGCCAAGCACAATGATTAATTCAGTGAGGGTAAAACCTCTGTTACACAAAAGAGATCTCTTCAATCGTCTTGTCCCTGTTAGAGTAACGTCTTGAACCGACTCCGTGTGGTCGCATCTGCCTTGCTGAATTCGTTGGGTACTTATAACAACCCATGAAAATACCAGTGCCATAATTCCGTTCCCCACACCACCGCGATCAGACCGCCAAGCGCTAGATATGGTCCGAAAGGAATGTATTGGCCTCTTTCAAGGACCTTCGTGGCCAGCAATATTATCCCGACAACCGCGCCGACCACTGATCCTACCATGAGGGTAAGTATGGCCTGCTGCCACCCCAAAAAGGCTCCCACCATGGCCAAAAATTTAATATCACCACCTCCAATGCCTTCTTTTCCGAACAAGAAGGGACTGACCCACGCGAGAGCTAGTAAAATCCCCCCTCCCACCAACAGACCGATAAACGAATTGACCCAGCCCGTCGGTAGCAGAAAGGATGCGCACAAAAAGCCAATCACAATTCCAGGTAATGTAATCACATCCGGAATAATTTTGTGGTCCCAATCAATCCAAGCCACCACAAGGAACACCGACACCAACCCCGCATACACGATCGTGGGCCACGTGAGCCCAAACCGCCAGACCACCAGGAGATAGCCTAAGCCATTTGCCAACTCAATAATGGGGTATCTTCGCGGAATACCCGCATGGCAAGCTCGACACCTTCCCAGTAGCCAGATAAAACTCAAAAGAGGAACATTGTCATACCAGCAAATCTGACCGCCGCAATGGGGGCATGCCGACCGAGGAGCCACTACTGATTGTCCCTTTGGGACTCTGTGCACACATACCGTCAAGAAACTCCCAATGATCGTTCCCAGAATAAAGACGCTCGGCCAAACAATCCAGTGAGACATAAAAGTCACATATTCCGTAGTTAATTCGACTGGGGTGAGTTTACGTATTCTTTCGGTTTACAATCCTAAAATGACCTGATATTCTCCCTTAGATAATTCGCCTAGAGGAAATGCCTGAGGTACCCATGACCAACCAACTAAAACCGGATAAATTGGACATGCCACCTATTAAGCGAAAACGCCCAGAGGCCCTGACTCAACGCGAGCAAGAAATCCTGCAACTCATCTGGTCGGGGTTGAAGAATAAAGAGATTGCACAGCAATTAAAAATTAGCGTCAAAACGGTTGAAGCCCACCGGGCCAATATGATGAAGAAGGTTCGGGTTTCTAATGCCGCCCAACTGCTCAATGCCGCAATTCAGGAAGGCCTGATTCAGATAAAATAATTTCCGCACTGTTCTTATGGTTTCTAATTCCGTTGCCGAACTGCTTCAAAGAGTGTCACTGCTACGGCAACTGACAAATTCAGCGAGTTCATCCTTCCAAACATTGGAATCCTAACTAGTTGATCGCATTTTTTTAGGACAATCGGCCGGATCCCTTCTCCTTCACTTCCAAACACCAGCGCAACGGGTTCTGTGAAGTCTACCTCTGAATAGGATTCAACTCCTTCCGGGACTAATGCTACAGTCCTGATGTCCCGCTTCTGACAAGTTTCAAGAAACTTTCCCGTATTGGCTACACGAGCAATGGAGACATGCTCTAAAGCCCCAGCCGATGCTTTGGCCACTCCACCCGTCAGACCCACGGCACGGTGCTTGGGGATGACAATTCCATCTCCACCAGCCGCCTCTACCGAACGGACAATCGCGCCTAGATTATGTGGATCCTGGATTTGGTCTAACACCACTAATAAAGCAGGAATATGTTTGAGAGAAAGTAGGTCCAGCAACTCCTCTCCCTCCAGATACTCCTTGGCGGAAACCTGAGCCACCACGCCCTGATGATGTCGATCGCCAGCTAAGCGATCTAATCGCTCCCTTGATTCGACAGCCAGGGAAATACCGCGTTCCCTTGCCAATTTCACAATGGGAAGAAATCGACCATCAGCCCGAAGAGTCCAAATTCGTTGGACGGGCCGAGACTGTGAGTGGAGAGATTCTAGAACCGCATGAAACCCGTACACCGTTGCCGGGGATTCATCGCTTCCAACGTGTGGTGCCATCGGGTCGGTCTTCCAGGATGATGCCTTGTTCGGCTAATTCATTTCTGATGGTATCAGCGGTAGAAAAATCTTTTTGAGCCCGAGATTCATTGCGAAGGCGAATTTTTTCCTCGATCCAATCCGAACTTACGAAACGAGAAGTCTCCACAGAACCACCACCACTTATTATTGTAGAACCGTAAGCGGTTTTCTTTCCTTCTGCCTTCAAAGAACCGCCACCCTTTATCGTTGCAGAACCGTATGCAACAAACGGCCATTCTTTAGGATTCAACTGGAATAACCCGAGCGGTTCGCCAAACTTTTTCAGTGCCTCTTTGACTTTTTGTTTAGCCTGGCTGGATAACCCCTTTCCCAATAATTTATTGATCTCTCCTCGAAGTTCGTGAAAAGCTCCGAGCACCTTGGGTGTATTGAAATCATCATCCATACTTTTCTCAAATTTTTTGGCAAAATGATTCGAGACGCGCCCCCACTCTTCGTTACCTTGATTATCCGCTTGAGTATCGAATTCCTCCAGTCGCCGAATGAGTCCATAGATGGAATCCATAGCCGATTTGGCTTCGGAAATGGATTGGTCAGAAAAATTGATATCGCTTCGGTAATGCGTGGAGAGGAGGTAATAGCGAAGACACTCCCCGGTTACTATTTCTGAATACGGTGACTTCTCAAAGATCTCTCGAATCGTAAAAAAATTCCCCAATGACTTGGACATTTTCTCTTGATCAATCGTTACAAACCCGTTGTGAATCCAATACCGGGCAAACTCCTTTCCCGTGTAGGCACAGGACTGAGCCACTTCATTTTCGTGATGCGGGAAAATAAGATCCTTCCCCCCTCCATGGATATCGAATGTTGGACCCAAGTGCTTGATCGACATGGCCGAACATTCGATATGCCAACCCGGTCGACCTTTACCCCAAGGGCTCTCCCACCCTGGCTCATCCGGCTTTGCTGATTTCCAGAGAGCAAAATCCATGGGATCTTTTTTCCGATGGTCGACTTCAACGCGAGCACCGGCCAATAATTCTTCCAGATTCCTACCGGATAATTGGCCATACTGACTGAACTTTCTGACTTCAAAATACACGTCACCTTCCACCTCATAGGCAGCGTCCTTCTCAACTAATCCCGCAATCATGTTCACGATATCCTGGATATGGTGAGTCGCCCGAGGCTCTATTGTGGGGGGAATAATTCCCAATCGCCCCATGTCACGATAAAAGGCTTCGATATATTTTTCCGTCACCTGAGTCCAAGGAATACATTCTTTGTGAGCTCGTTGGAGAATTTTATCGTCCACATCTGTAAAATTTCTGACATAGGTTACCTGGAAACCGCTGTACTCCAAATACCGCCTGATGGTATCGAAAACTAACGCACTCCTGGCATGTCCAAGATGACAATCATCATATACCGTGACTCCGCAAACATACATCTTAACCTGATTCGGCGTCAGCGGAAGAAACAGTTCTTTCTTGTTTGTTCGGGAGTTATACAGGGTGAGAGACATGACTTACTGTTCTCGGGTTGGCGCGGGATGTGTGAGTTTTTTTCCATGATGTTGGACCAGCCAAAATCCAAGCACCAACATCACCACAAAGACAATGGAAAATAAGTTGAAGTACTTTTCGATGAGTTCTTTGACCCATGGGCCCATGAATTGGATAGCACCTGCAACGAGAAAAAACCGACCGCCCCGACTGATAAGTGAGGCCACCATAAAAGTTCGAAAGTTCACATAAAACGCTCCTGCCCCAATGGTAAAAATTTTGTACGGAATGGGGGTGAAACCTGCGATGAGAATAGCCCAGGCTTCATACCGTTGAAAATACTGATGCACCAAATCCATTCTTGCTTGCCCCATAAATTTAAGCAGAAGAGGCCGTCCCCCTAACCATCCGATTCCATATCCAAAAGCTCCTCCAAGTACAGACCCCATTGTCGCAACCGTTGCGTACCACCAACCCAGGCTTGGATTGCCAAGAGTAAGCGCAATCACTAACACATCAGGAGGCAATGGGAAAAATGAAGATTCGGCGAAAGCGAGACAGAATAAGGCCGGAACTCCATAGGGAGAGTCAGACCACGATAACATCCACTCGTATAATTGTTTGCCCAATTCCATATTTTTTCAGTAGAAATTGCTGGTTATCAGTCCCTCATAGACGTTTTGGTTTTATTGGAGATCGCTTACCTTTCCCAGAAATTTTGATTGGTTTTCGCAGGGATTGTTTTGAGGGAAAAAGAGACTTCTCCCACCCTTTCAGCGCCTGCATCGCAGAATAATCAGTCAAATCCAAATGAAGTGGAGAAATTGAAACCATTTGATTGGAAACGGCGTCATGATCAGAATGCTTACCTCTAGCCCATGATTCTCGTTGTCCGGCAATCCAAAAATATCGATTACCCCTCGGATCTGTCTTTTCGACTACGGGATTGAGATAACGTCGCTGGCTCAAACAGGTTATTTGAATACCGGCAATGTTCTCCAATCGACGACTCGGAACATTCACGTTCAATATGGTTTCTTCAGGAAGCCCACATTCTAAAACCCGTTTGCCAACCAAAAAGGCAAAATGGCCTGCGACGGCATATTGACATTTTGGTAAGTCTTCCAGGGAAATGGCAATAGAAGGAATACCATGAAGCATACCTTCAATGGCTCCGGCAACCGTTCCGGAATTAGTAACGTCATCACCCAAATTCCATCCATTATTAATACCTGATACCACCAAATTTGGCAGGCACGCCGGTAGAAGATGACACACGGCTAGTGTCACGCAATCCGCTGGGGTCCCATTAACGGCATACCATCGTTTTTTCAGAGGACGCAGTCTTAATGGTTTATGCAATGTCATCGACCGCCCAACGGCATTTTGTGTTTTCTCTGGGGCCACAACCCAAACTTCCCCTAATGGGCTCAGAGCTTCAGCCAACACCCTGATACCAGGAGCATTTATTCCATCATCATTGGTAACCAAGATGATTGGTCCGGGAGAAGAATGGATCATCTAGACCTTTTACTTTATCAGTAGCTTTTACTAACCGACAGCCTTTCTCTTTATCAATCCTTAATTTTTCCTGATGGCAAAGAAAAGCCCGCCCCAATTATTCTTGGGACGGGCTTTTTGGTCATCCTATCTTTGCTACTTTAATGATTCTAAATGCTCTTCATAAAATGAGCAACCGCTGCTGGATCCACCGTTCCCATAATATGAGATTCTGGAACCGTATTCGACTTCTTACCGGTTAAACCACATTCCACTTCATCCGTAATCATCTCAACTGGCATTGACATCCCACCGTAGACATGTGGACCTGCCACAATTTTTGCGTTGGAGAAACCATAAATTGCCGTAGCCACATCTTTGGCCAACCATCCGACATAATTAAATTCCGGGATAACAATAAGCTTGGCCTTCCCACACAGCTCTCTTAATTCGTTTGTTGGGAAAGGTCGCAAGGAACGAATTTTGATTAATCCTGCCTTAATGCCTTTCTCTTTACATTGGCGAACCGCTTCGCGGGATTGCGCCGCAGCACTCCCCGAAGCAATAAGGAGAACATCTGCGTCTTCCACATCCTGAGCTTCTAACAATCCATCCATATATTGATTAATATATTTCCGTGATCGTTCTACCCCAGCCCATACTTCCTGCTGCCACACCGCATGAATGTTGTAGGCCATAAAATTAGATTTTTGCACTGGAGCATCACGGGACAATCGAGCTGGGGGGTTCTCCGCATCTAAAACCGGGACCGATCCTCGGTAAGGGTCTCGAGGCGGGAGCTTGAGCCCACGATCCTGCATCGCACAATACCCTCGAGCATGAGTCACAAAAAAACCATCACAACAGACACCCACAGGAAGGGTCACATCATTTTTTTCGCTGATGATAAAACCCTTCATGATAAAGTCAAACAGATCCTGTTGATTTTCCGCATGAAAGACCAACATTCCGCTATTTAAAAGGTAGGCAATTTCAATATTATCAGGTTGGATAGCCAATGGAGCATTCACGACCCTGCACGTAAACATGCAAACAGCGGGAAGGCGGTGACCGGCCCATGAGACAATGGGCTCAAGACCTCGCAATGTTCCAGGACCAGCTGTAGCCGTAAAAGCTCGAACACCTGCACGGGAAGCGCCAGCAATTGCCGACATGACGCCATATTCTTCTTCACCTCGATAGAATTCCTTCACATACCCTTCACCATACAAGACTCCGATTAATTGCAAGGTTTCGCTTTGTGGGGTAATGGGATAGGCCACGGACATATCTACATTTGAGCGCCTCACCGCCTCTTTTGCACATTCACTCCCGGTAATGAATTCCCGTTCCCTGGGAGCCTCAAAAAACATATACTCTGGAGAGACAACCCTCTGGCGCTTGGCCTCTCCATGAGGGTCCTTTCTCCCCTTTTCGCTATCTACCGATGGTGCAGCCGGCGCACTCGTAATTGGATCACCTTGGGGATTTGTTTTAACTTCTGATTCAAGGGCTTCGCTCATAGTTTGACCCCCTTATTACTTAATTGAAATTTTACAGATTTACTCATGCTTCCCTTTGCATATGTTCAGCTTTATGGCCAAACGCTGCTGCGTCTCCATCAACCGGGCTTTCGATATTAAAATCCAGAGGATTGGTGTGTGTTTTTCCGCCATGGACCTTGGACTGCAGTCCAGTAAAACGAACATTATTGCCACTTTCTGGTAACTTTATTCCCATTTCTTCTCGTACCCGCTTAAAAACTGCTGCAACTCTTCGGATCTTTGCAGCATCAGAATCTCGAACCGTGAACATGGCATCCTCATGCCCCTGTTCCGCACAAATAGCAGATGTCCAGCAATTGGTTCCGGCTCGAATCATTTTAAGAGTCAGATTAGCATAGTGACAATGGACCCCGATAAAAATACAGGCTTCAATCTTATTTCCCCATATTGTCAGATTGGGATGATTCGGATTGATCACTTCCTCCGGTTCAACCTTGGGGTACTTGGGGCGATAATCCGGCATGGGAATGACGAGCACATCGGGCAATTGGGCTGCCAGCTCTAATACAGCTCTAGCCTTATCGGCCGCATGATCATTCCAATTCCACAAAACCATCGGACCAGGGAAAATGGTTGCATTCTTTCGAGTCAACATCGTACGCGCCATAGCTTCCATTGCCAGCTCTTCCGCAACAACATGGCCAAACTTCAAACCATATCCTTGTTCAGGCGTCAGGACACCAAGTTCCGCAGCAGATGGTGGATGGAAACCTTGTGGGCCTGGGGCCACGATTGCTTCTTCTAACTCTTTCGTTAATTCCACGTTAGACTCCGATTGATGAGTATGAAATGACTGGAGAATGAAAAACTTTTCTTAGATTATCCCCTCAGCGGACTAGCAAGAACCGGCTTAGTATTTTTTTCCAAGTAGGAAATATTTTCAGTAAGTGCCGCATCCCCAATTTGATCGATCATTTCCATTTTGATGGCATGATGCTTGGCCATATTGTCACACACCCATACGCATTGTGCGCAACCCTTGCAACGATCAACGGCGACATAAGCCGACCCATACTTTAAACCCCTGTCCTTTCCCGCCTCCGTATCATACTGAATCGTATTGGCTTCCGGACAGTATTGTGTGCACAACTTACAGCTGGTTGCAGCACAAATATCTATATCTATATTTGCAACAAGATACATCGCTCTCCCCTTTCAATTCCTTCTATTTTCGTTTTTAGACCGAAGCCTTTGCTGCTGCTTTATTTGCCGCACTCGTTGTTTGGTCAGCCATTGAGGAGGCTCCCAAAGTCCATCCATTATCGACAGCATAATCCCAACCAGCCTTTACCACCGCTAAATTTTTCTCAATCAATTCCGCCTTCTTCTTGAACTTTCTTTCCACCACACTATCCAATGCAGCAGTTCCACCTGACACCACAAAACCTTTTCCGAGAAATCTATCTTTCACAGCCTCTCCGGTGGCCTCTATAGTCGAAAGTCCCGTAATTGCGCCGATGGCTCCTACCATCGCCATATTGGTGGCCAGATCAATTCCCGCCACATCTAAAGACATTTGGGTGGCTGGAAGGTAATAAATTTTTGCACCCAGTTCTTTCAATTCGGCAGCTTGATCCGGCTCAAGATTCATGGGTGTATTGCTATTGATAAGAACGACTCCCTCTTTTTTTAACCCATAATAAAATGGATTCGTGTAGCTCTTACCATGGGTAATGCACTGTGGATGAAAGACCATGAGAATATGGGGAAAGGTAATTTCTCCAATTTCATAAATCGGCTCATTTGAAACACGAACATAGCTTTCTACGGGAGCCATTCGCTTTTCAGACCCATAAAACGGAACGATGGTGCTCTCTCCCCCAGCATTAATGACCGCTGTGCTAAAAATGTGGGATGCAGTCACCACACCCTGACCACCAACGCCTGCCATACGAATGTTATAACGAATAGCCATTTTCAACCTCCTCCATTTTCATACCTTAAAGAGCATCCCAACCAAGCACGCGAACTATCGGGGAGACAACTACCCTTTTGTTACTGCAGCTGCAGGCTTCGGTAGATATTCTTTGTATCCATACAATTCCCCTAAATACTGCTTGGCCTCGTCTGTAAGATATTCAGAAAATGCATAACGATCATTCTCGACATCTTTGGCATCTTCCATCACTTTATCTGTTGGAATCGCGTATTCAATATTACATGAGGTATAGGCTTGGATATACGTTGGGCCAACTTCTCGCGCAATCAGGACCGCTTTTTTAATGACACTTTCCACTCTTCTTGGGTTATTGGGAACCACTGTCGCCACATAGGCACACCCCGCAACCTTGGCCATTCCTAACATATCCATCTTTTCAAATTTTTTCCCTAAAGGTGCCATCTTCAAAACTTGGCCCTTGTTGGTCATGCCACTTTCTTGACCACCGGTATTCCCATATACTTCGTTATCCAACATGATGGTCGTAAATTTTTCCTTTCGAAACCAGGAATGCAAAGTTTGAGCAAAACCAATGTCTGCCATTCCCCCATCCCCCGCCATCACTACAACATCTTTAGGGCGATCTCCAAATCTCAAGCGAAGTCCGCGTGACAATCCACTGGCCACCCCATTTTGATCGCCGTAATTTCCATAGACAAAAGGAATAGCTGCCTGAGAGATGGCTAGTCGCCCGCAACCAGCAGTACCAACTGTAATCGTATCTTCTGGATTAGGGAATGCAATAATAGCCAATCGAATAAACAAGGTCATCGCGCATCCCGCACACATAGGATGTTCCTCTAAGATCTCCTTAAACGTTCCCACTTGCGATACAGAAGTTTTTTTTCCAAATGGTCCATGCTCGACCATATCCCTATATTCTTTTGGCATAAACTTTCCGAAACCGGGCGTGAATTTTACGTAATCGAGACTCATATCGGGCCTCCTCCTTGGTTAAAAGCAAAAGTAATCATCACCATCAATATTTAGAAACAACTTTGGGCTAGGTAAAATACCCCAACAAGACAAGAAATTAACAAAGAAAACAAATTATTGTCAATTTAACGGGTAGACTTAAATTTCAAATAATATTTCCTTGAATTTCCTGAGCATTTTCTAAATTTTCTTCACAAACCAAAAATGCATTAACGTCATCTAAGATTAATCTATGCAATTGCTATAGATAATTCAACACAAAAGAAGGCCCACCCTCTATAAAAGAAGACCCAGTCTCGAATCAAACGGCTTAGGTCTTTTGTCCCAAACTTTTCAAAGGAATGTGTAAGTGGAGGTGTAGCAAGAAAAATCACGAGCAGACCTGGCAGATATCTAAGAAATCTCCAAGGCCTGAAAGGGCAGGCTAATCCAAAATGTAATGAATAGGATCTACAACTCTATCATTCACAGCCACTTGATAGTGAAGATGGGGTCCCGTAGAAAACTTTCCCGTGCTCCCGACAAGACCGACAAGATCGCCTCTTTGAACTTTATCCCCGTATTTCACATTAATTTTGGACATATGCCCATAAGTCGTTTCTATGCCATAACCATGGTCAATACGAACAAATTTTCCCATACGCCCATCATAGGCGGCCACGACAACTTTCCCCGCTGCAGGAGAACGAACTTCGGTTCCAGTAGGAGCACCGATATCAATACCAGCATGCAGGGCTTTTTTACCCGTAAAGGGGGAGACCCGAGGACCAAACTTTGAGGTTAAGGCACCTTTGACTGGCCAGATGGAAGGGATGGAGGCCCATTGATCAGCTTTTTGCTGGGCTGCGGCAGAAAGCTCTTCCAGGATTTGACTTTCCAATTCAGTTTGTTGATTTAGCCACTCTAGTCCAGCCTTAATCTCGGTAATTTTTCGGTCCATGGTCGAATTTAAACCAGAGACCTCAGGTGACGTCCCGGTTTTTTCAATTGAAGTTTTTAAATCCCAAGACGCCTCTTCTTGGACCCCATCATATGGCATCTCCTCATAGGGTAATTCCTCTCCACCCTGCCCAGGAAGACCAGAAGGCAGCCCCTGAATCTCATCCGCCTCAAGACCAAACATGGTTTGAAGCTTCCGATTAAGGGTCTCTAGCGCTAACATCCGCTTTTTCATTCCATCTACTTCGGTTGAAAAATTACTGGTTCGAGCACGCGAGGACGTTAATTCTTGTTTTATTTCTCCTAATTCACTCAGTTGGCTCCACTGGTAAACATAATGCGTAATAACCCCACCCTGAACCAGCAGCAACACTAAACCCACAATCATTCCATACTTCACAAGAGATTTTCGGAATTTTAGGCGCCAGGGATTTGAGCGGGCCCCACGAAAGATTATGACCGTCAACGTATCTTCAGACTCTTTCATAATTCACCCAAATTATAAAATTAAAAGCATCAACGTTTTCATTTATGCAGACCTTAAGCCGAAAAAATACTTCCCCTTACTCTTCATTCATGCCGACTCGACTCTTGGTTGCATCTCGAATCCAGGCTAAATATTCTTCGCTTCCAAGCTGAATAGGCAGAGCAATGATTTCAGGAACCTCATAACTATGATTGGCTTTCACCAAGGAAACCAATTGGTCATACGACCGTCTCACAGTTTTTGCCAATAGCAAAAATTCCTGTTCCTCAGCAATTTCACCTTCCCAATGAAAAATTGATCGCACGCCTGGAATGATATTGACGCAAGCGGCTAATCCGTTCTTTACCAAAATCCTTGACAGGCTTGTAGCCTCTCCCTCAGAACCTACCGTCACCATTACGACCATTTCTTCCATATAAAAATACCACCAAGTGCCTGAAATCTTGAATGAAAGAAAAAGATCTCATGAATTCATGAGAGACGACAACGAACGTCCTTGCAAGATGTCAGTGTTTCCTAATCATTATCGGCCGTTTTTTCAATTCCTGAAGCTTAAAATAATCCTCTGCTTACCAAATATCAACCAGATATTTCATATTTTTTCTCGATACTTCACATGGCAATAATTTCAATCACTTAGCGTGGCATTAGTCGGGTTGGGTCCTCGTTGGCCAAGCCAATCAAATCTGCAATTGCGGGCTTTAAGGCCTCTTGCATAGCCTCAGGATAACTCTCGACAGCATTCTCAAGACCATAATATGGTCCATCAAGCTGCTTCCCTTCGAATTCCATTGTCATGTTCCATAACACCTTCGACGGATCATTCAGGGGGGTTAATCGAAGATCAAGCTCCAGAGCGGTGGTGGTTTCACTCATGGGAAGGCCTAACATCCAAAAAACCACTCCCACGGGAGCTAAGAGATACGAGTACAATCTACGGTTCCAGTCAGTCGAACGGAGACGACCTCGAAAGGCCACATCCGCCGGTTGTTGTCCTTCATCTTTGGCAAAATCAACCGAGGAAAAAATTTCTGCATGTTTTAATTCCGCAGCGATGGATTGGGCCAAATCATTAGCCGGATCAAATTTGACGACATCCACCTCTTCAGGGTTGGGTGCGGCCTCAGGGCGTTGATATCGCGTGTCTCCATAGGGAACGAGAGGGATGGCGGCCTTCCAATATTCCTCTTTTACCTCGTTTCCCCTCACATCTTCCAAAGGAAGAACAATGGCTTTTGCCGGGATTGGCGCGGCGGCTTTTTCGTTCAGAAATGACCCAGTAGAGGCCGGGGGGTATTGCCATTCCCGCTTCCCAAGACAGCCGGTTACGGTAGAGAGGCAGAGCAGTACCATTACCAATAGAGACAGGCGAATGCGCGAGACCCTCATGTAAAAGCTCCTTTCAAGTTTGTCAGTGCTCTTGGCATAAACACTGTGCAGCCACAGCCCTAGAGAGTCCAGAAAAAATTTCTGGCAATATTTTGAGGATTACATCTCTTTTTTTTCTTTAAAAATGATTCTATGAAGCTCTTTCGCCTTTATCATCAGTACGCTTCTTCAGCCGCTCATAAACCGCCATACATCTAGCAAGTACAATTTGGAAACGCAACAATGTTTCCCCTCAGAAACCCCTCCATAAATTTTGGCATTAGCCAAGGGCCTCTCGAACGAAACATGGGGGAAGGGAATTCAAACCTACCTCAGCATGACCAGATCAGGAAGAGAAGCCGCCTGCCCGACCCAAATGCTCCTGAAATTCCACATATGAACGAGCTACAGGGAATTGGGGAAATTCCTGGATAATTGAATCAGGAGGACAGAAAAAAAATCCGGCGTCGGCTTCCTTTAACATTGAAACATCATTATAAGAGTCTCCTCCCGCCAAGACTCTGAACCCGATACCTTTCATCGCACTGACAGCGTGTCGCTTTTGATCCTGTTGGCGTAAGAAATAATCTGTGATAAACCCATGGGAATCAACTCCCAATGTATGGCAAAAAATCGTAGGGAAGTCGAGCTTCTTCATAAGTGATCCGACAAACTCATAATACGTGTCCGACAATATAATGATTTGACATCGTTCACGCAGCCAGGCAAAAAAATCAGGAACGCCAGGGAGGGGAGAAATCGTACTGGCAACTTCCTGAATATCCCGAAGAGTAATGCGATGCGCTTTCAGGACTTCCAGTCGTTTTTTCATTAAGACATCATAATCCGCAACATCCCTGGTGGTCAGACGTAGCTCTTGTATGCCAACTTTATCCGCCAAAGCTAGCCAGATCTCAGGAAATAACACTCCTTCCATGTCCAAACAGGTAATAACCGGCTGCGCCATCAAGACCTCTTCTCGTGATTAATAATCAAAAATGTTCCTAGCTACAAAAATCTCAATGGATCATAAAAGAATTCCTGGGTTAGCCACAACTAGAAAAATCACGGGGTAACCAGGCCACTTTTACTATATGCTGTCACTCGCAGAAATGAATGAGAGGTGGGAGGAATTAAAACAACCCAAGAAGATCTTTCGGATTTTCACAATAAAAGTCAGGCCGTAATGCTGCAACTTTTTCTCGATTCCCGTACCCATACCCTACGGCACAAGCTCGAATACCCGCCGCCTGGGCTGCTCGAACATCATTCGTACTATCCCCAATCATCACCGCATCAGAGGGATCGACGCCCAATCCCTCAAGTGCCCGCAACAACATTACAGGTTCTGGCTTCAATTCCATCGTATCCCGAGGGGCCTCGACATGATGAAAGAGATCCTGGGCATGTAACCCATCCACAATTGAAAGGGTGTACTCCAAGGACTTGTTGGTCACTATAGCTTTTCTTCGGTCCTGATAATGATGAAGCACCTCCCAAATCCCAGGGTAAAACCGTGTGGTTTCCACGCAATGCTCTAGATAATGTTTTCGAAAAATCTCCAAGGCTTTTTCATATTGATCAAAATTTTCTTCCCCCACCGATAACCGCAATAGCCGCTTCACCCCGTCACCCACAAAACTAAATATTTCTTCCCGGGATCGTAAGGCCAATCCCAAATCCCTTAGCGTCAGGTTTACCGAGGTGGCAATATCGATTTTCGAATCGATCAAAGTTCCGTCAAAGTCAAAGAACAACACTTCCGCACGCCATGTAGTCATTTTTGAACATCTTTCTCATTGGTAAGCTCTAATTGTTGTATCAAAGAATTGAGCAGATTTTTTCTTTCAGGTCCAGATTCATTTAACTCCGCCCAACGAACAAAATCGACCAAACGTTGACGGCCCACATGTGGAGGCAATTGAGGCCCAACAATTTGCCACCGGTCCCCAACCCCCTTCAGATGAAAATATTGAATTTCACGATGTGGATTGGTCACAAACGTTGCGCGTTCCCAGTGCATCGTTCCTAACACCTCGAAAATTACGGGAATTTTGGCCTCTAGCCCATTCATAACTTCCCATTGCGACACATCGTCCACCACCTCATATTGAGAAATCACGACTACGTGTCCCCAGGCCGGTTCTTCCAGCCAGGCCACAAAAGGTCTCACCACCTCCCAGGAATGCGCCTCCAACCGAACGCCTTTTTTATCGAGGGAAAGATATTTCTGTAAAATTTTGGTGGGATCTTCAGTGATGTGGCCGCTAATGGCATGAAGAGAGATTGCACTGAACACCACAATACCCAAAACACACAGTAAGACCCGCATGAACCACGACAACAGGCTCACAATGAATTTGGGATTGGCGATTGAGCCATGACCACACAAAAACCACTGGAGGAAACAGCGACTTATCCTTTGAACAGGATAACCAGAATTATCCCCAATAAGAGCCAAAGAGGAATGGACAACATTAAACCCCAGGCCAAGCCTTGAGCTGTTTTTAAGCGGCCTTTTAGGGTTTGTTTTTCCAAGGCTTTCGTTACCCGCAACCTGACGTCCTCGAGATGGAAGGGTTTGGTAATATAATCATCGGCCCCACGATTAATAGCCTCCACCGCCGTGCCAATGGAGGGATGTCCAGTGATCATCAGAAAAATTACCTCATCATTTTTGGCCTCACGGATACGCCTCAACAATTCCATGCCATCCATATTGGGCATAATCAAGTCCGCCATTATCACGTCAAAGTCACCCTTACGATATTGTTTCAGGGCCTCTTCACCATTTTCGGCCATGACGACGGTATAACCCAATGATAGCAAGAACTCTGACAGGGCTTCCCGAACTCCCTTGTCGTCATCCACAACCAAGATGCGTTCAGCCATTTCTTTCCACCTTTTCCTTATCAGAGAATACCATCTAAAACGACAGACCTGAATGTTGAAATCAGGGTAATTCCACCACCACAACATCCGGCGGAACATCAAAAGTGAGCTGACTGGACGAAAGACCCGTATTCGCCTGAATGTGGTCAAACATCACATGAGAGATATTCCCGCTCACCTCAAACAAGGTAATACCCTGAATAAAATACGTATCAGGAAAGAGTTTGAGCACAATTTTCTTGATAGTTGGAGGGGTTTGGTCAACAGGCTTAGGGACTAAGGTGAGACTCGGGAACTTTTCATTATCTTTCGAGCCATCTGCGGATTCCAGAATCGTAAATTGCTGAGATAGATTTCCTGCCCCCTGCAGAAGAGCTAGGGGCCCCTTGGACGCGGCCATTTGCGTAAGCGCCCCTTTGACCACCTGCTGATGCTCAGGGACATACATCATGACCTGATCACCATTCACATAAATCTGCTCTTCCGATGGATGAAGATAATCCCATCGAAGCAATCCAGGCTTTTTTAAATAGAGCCGCCCTGAAGAGGTAAACCCCGTCGTAAATCCTTCAAGAATGGTTTCCTGGACGAAGTCAGCTTGCAAATCTTTGGTCTGAGCATAACGAGCATCAACCTTCGCAACGATATCTTCCATGACGGAAACAGATGCCGCCGAGGTATCGGATACAGGCATCATAAAGCAAATAATGCCTAGATAGATCGCCCATCGCAGGAACGGCAGTGACATCATCCTATCTCCGCAATAACCGTACTTCGAGCGAGGACCTCTCGTCTCCCATCACGCCCTGGAGCACTCACCAGACCTTCCTCCTCCATTTGCTCAATCATCCGGGCTGCTCGGGGATACCCCACTCGCAAGCGACGCTGAATAAACGAGGCTGAGGCCTGTCCTGTGGTCATCACCAATTCTCTTGCCCGCTCATAGGTCTCATCGCGATCCTGTTCATCCACCGAGGGTTCCTGAACGGACTCTAGGGCCACCGGGTCATAGACGGGAGTGGCTTGGGATTTGACCCATTCCACTACCCCACGCACTTCCTCATCCGAGACATAAGGACCGTGCAGTCTGTTAATTCCACCGGTGCCGGAGGATAAAAACAGCATATCACCTTTTCCCAAAAGACTTTCTGCTCCATTCGCGTCTAAAATGGTCCGGGAATCAATTTTTGAAGAAACTTGATACGCGATACGTGCAGGGAAATTAGCCTTGATCAATCCAGTCACGACATCCACTGATGGTCTTTGAGTCGCCAAGACAAGATGAATGCCTGACGCACGGGCCATCTGAGCGAGTCGCGCGATGCGATCTTCAATATCCTTAGGCGCCACCATAATCAGATCGGCGAATTCATCAATGACCACTACAATGTAGGGCAACAGAACCCGCTCTTCTTGCGAAGACTCCAGAAGTGGGGCCCCCTCCTCCACATCCATCGATTGACCCTTGCTCAGCTTCTTCACGGTCTGAAGTGGAGAACCCGTCTCCTGAGAGTCGGTAACTTTTTTATTATAGGCATCAATATTTCGAACACCCAATTCCGCTAACACCTGGTAACGACGCTCCATTTCTTGTACGACCCACCCTAACCCACGAGCTGCTTCTTTGGGATTGGTGATAACCGGGCGAATGAGATGGGGAATCCCATCGTACACCTGCAATTCCAACACTTTGGGATCAATTAACAGGAGTTTCACTTCGTCGGGATGGGCCGTAAATAGAATATTTAATAACAGGCAGTTCAGCCCCACACTTTTTCCTGACCCTGTCGCACCCGCCACCAATAAATGGGGCATGGTCCGGAGATCTGTCACCACCGGTCGCCCAAAAATATCTTTCCCCAAGGCCAAGGCCAGCTTTGAACGGGCCCGGGTGAAAGCCTCTGATGTCAACATCTCCTTCAATCCAACCGTTTCACGCTGGGGATTCGGCACTTCAATACCTACGGTGGATTTTCCTGGGAGAGGAGCCACCACTCGAACTTTTAAGGCCTTTAAGGCCATGGCCAGGTCATCAGCCAAATTCACAATTCGGGCGACTTTGATGCCGGGACCGGGAGCAAACTCATACATGGTAATCACCGGTCCAGGATGCACATCCGTGACGCCTCCCTCAATCCCAAAACTTGCCAACGTGTTCACAAGAACTTCGGACTGAGATTTTAACACCGCATCGGTCTGATGAGCTGCCCGCGCAGCATGAGTATCCAGCAGATCGGTTGGGGAAGGCATTTGATAGGACTTTGAAATTTTCTTGCGAGAAATAAAGGTGTCGTCGACTTCCTCAATGTGTGGGAGAGTAGGCGTTATCTCGATGGTAGCTGGCAAATCATCTCTTTTTGTCTTGGATAACTTGGACTTGGGTTCCAAAGTTTCCAAAACCATCGCACCGATACCACCACGAGCAGCCAATTGACGATTAATTCGAATCGATTTATTCATTTTTGGTTGGGACTCCGCCACCCACCAGTCTCGTTCCCTCACCGATTCCACCACAGTATTTTTAAGGCGCCCCAAAAAATTCAGGAGAGTTCGAGCAATTTGCCCAATCGATAACGGCACAAGCAAAAGGAAGGCAATAAGTAACAGTGCCCCAAGCATGATCGTGGCACCCGTGACCGCCAGGTACGATCCAAGCCCGGCTGCTACCCATTGTCCCACAACTCCACCCTGGCTTACCCCTAAGACATCCATGTCGGAGACTTGAGGCTGGTCTGAAAATCTAAGATGTAGCAGTGCGCTGAAAGAGAGAACACCAAGCAGCGATCCCAGAAGACTGCCAGACGTAATACGAAGTTTTTCCCCCCATAGGACGCTTAAACCCAACCCGATGAGCAAGCACGGAACTACATAAGCCCCCCCTCCCGCCACAGTGAGGAGGGAAAACGCGAGAGTAGCTCCAATTAGACCTACAGCGTTTTCGGGAATGGAATTTGAGGAAGGTTGCTCGGAAAAAAGAATCGGGTCAGAAGGAGAAAAGGTTGCCAGGCTGAGCAGCCCAAGAATGCCCAAAGTTGCGACTAAAATTCCCACAACTTGTGTGGTTAAGACAGAGAATCCCTTGGTTTGGTCTTTTGTTGGCTTGGTCTTTGAACTAGGGAAGACACTCATCAAAAAATCCTACCATAAGTGTTTCTATCGAGCAAACAACCCTTACGCATATGACAAGGTTACAAAATCCTCGAGATATTAAGAATCGGAGGACAGCATTGGGCCATTGAGCGCTTCACTTAAATGCTGAAACTCCCCCACCGACAGCGTTTCCGCTCGCCTAGTTAATGTGATACCTGTACGAATTTGAGCACTTTCTAGACAGGTCAAAGAAAAACCCGCTCCTCGTAATGCGTTGAGGAGGGTTTTTCGGCGTTGACCAAATGCCGCCCGCACCACCAAAGCAAACACGTCAGCTTCCTGAGCAGAATATGGCTGATGAACACGAATATCCAACCGCACCACTCCCGAATCTACATCAGGAACGGGGCGAAAGCATTTTCGAGACACGGGGAAACCGAAACGGACATCGGCCAAGCGTTGGGCCATAACGGATAGCACACCATAGTCTTTAGTATTGGGTTTGGCAGTTAACCGCTTGGCGACTTCCAGTTGCACGGTTAGGATCATTCGATGGATCTTTGGCCGGGCTTCTAACAACCGGAACATAATGGGCGTTGAAATGTTATAGGGCAAATTAGCCACTACCACAGCAGGCTCTGGTAGTTGATCGAAGGGAAAGCGGAGTGCATCGTGTTCTTGAATATCAAGGTTCGAACATTCCGCAAATTCCTTTTTCAAGAAATCCACCATACGGGGATCAACTTCCAAGGCTAACACCCGCTTCGCCGATTGGCATAACAATCTGGTCAATGCGCCGCCACCCGGTCCAATTTCACAGACATATTCATCGGGCTGGAGGTCCGCCAGATTGATAATTTTTCGAAGTAAATTTCGGTCAATAAGGAAATGCTGACCGAGCCGTTTGCGCGGATAAGGAGGAAGGGGTGCCATTATAGACGGGGAGAAAAATGAGAAGGTTCAACCTGGTGCTTCATATGGGAAGGAGGCATCAGGGGATACCGGTGGTCTGAATGTCCTTAACCAACTTCTTAAGGTGCCGACGGCACATGTCCACTTCATCGGCTAATTCATCAAACACATCGCCCACAAAATAGGTGGTTTCCAGCCATTCCTTGGTAATGTGCTGAAGATATGCCTGACTCACGTAGGGTTCTAGACCATTAATCACTTTTCTCTTCCACTTGGTGACATGGTCTTTTCCCTGCACGGCATTGAGGGCCTTCTCCGCCTGTGCATGAATAGTGGTGATTTCCTCTATTTGACTCTGAATATAGGCCAATAAATCTGAGGTTTGATCGGTCATCATTGGATCCTTTTCCACCAAAACGGGTCATATGAAAACGCCTGGCACCAGAACCCAGACGGTGCCACAAATTTTTACCACAGGATTACATCGCCAAATCGTCATGCTTCCCCGTTGAAAAGGTCATGCCGATGGTCACTCGATGCCCGGCTATATAGTCAGAAACATGCATGCGTTTTTTATTTTCCGGTTGAATCTCCAAAAGATTCAAACTTCCCTGACCAGTTTGGACACGGATGGCCTGTTTCGTGATAGCAGTAATGGTGCCTGGGGCCTGAGATATATCATAGGCAGTATGCCGGGCACCTGGTTCTTGATCTTCAACTTGGACTTTCCAAATCCCCCATCGTTCACCCTCCAGAAACGTATACACACCAGGCCATGGCGACAGTCCGCGAATGCGATTGGCGAGGGTTCGCGCAGGTCGCTCCCAATGCAGCAACCCATCTTCTTTGGTCAAAATGGGCGCCATAGTCGCCGCCGAATCATTTTGGGGGATAGGGGGCATTGTGCCCTCGATCCATCCACGCAGTGTCCTGACTAGAAGGGCTCCGCCAACCTGAGCCATTCGTGGAGCTAACTCTCCTGAGGTTTCATCCTGCCCAATAGAAATTTCTTCCTGTTGAAGAATGGCTCCCGTGTCCATCCCTTCGTCCATAAGCATAATGGTAACCCCGGTCTTCACCTCTCCCTGGATCACAGCCCATTGAATGGGTGCAGCACCTCGATACTTCGGAAGAAGGGACCCGTGCACATTCAGGCATCCTTTCGGGGGAAGATCAAGAATGGGTTTGGGTAAAATTCGTCCAAACGCAGCAACCACCACCACTTCAGGCTCCCATGCTCGAAGAATTTCCATTAACTTGGGATCCTTCATTTTTTCAGGCTGCACCACCGGGATATTTTGTGACAATGCCAGCGCCTTTACCGGCCCCACCTGAACTTTCTTCCCACGCCCACTCGGTCGGTCAGGCTGACACACCACCCCGACGACAGAAAATTCTGACTTCAATAACTGTTGAAGCGTAGGAACCGCAAAGGCTGGGGTGCCCATAAATACGATGCGCATGACTAATTTCCTTAACACCGGATAAAGAAGAAAATCAATTGAACAGGATATAGCTTGCTGCCTCTTCAGGACAACAACTACCCACCCTGCTTACGATTCCAAACCTCTTATTCTGCCATGATCACGTGCATTGACTCCCTTTCAATTACTGTGATAGAAGCCCACGCGGGGGCACATTCTGGTATTTTCGATGCCTTTAATTAGAGGAATGGATCGCGAGCATGGGTGGACATAGTCATTGGTCAACAATTAAGCGCCACAAAGGCGCACAAGATGCCAAGCGGGGGAAAATTTTTACCCGCGTGATCCGTGAGATTTCCATTGCCGCTCGTAGCGGCGGCGACCCGGACGGCAATCCTGCCTTACGCCAAGCTATTGCAAAATCCAAAGAAGTGAATATGCCAGCCGATACCGTCAAACGGGCTATTCAGCGAGGGACCGGAGAACTTCCGGGAATGCAATTCGAAGAGTTTATGTTGGAGGGCTATGGACCAGGAGGCACGGCACTTCTTCTAGAAATTTCAACCGACAAACGTAATCGGACGGTAGCCGAAGTTCGAAATATTCTCACCAAAAATAATGGGACGATGGCCGAAGCCGGCGCAGTCGCCTGGCAATTCCAAAAAAAAGGGTTACTGGTTATCGAAAACCAGGCGGTGACTGAAGAACAACTATTCGAGCTAGCACTGGAAGCCGGAGCTGAAGACGTGAAACAAACTCCCACCGGATTTGAGGTCATTTCTGAACCAGCAAATTTTGAAGCCGTCAAGGAAGCAATACAGAAGGCTCAGATTGAAACCAGTCTGTCCGAGCTAACCTTTATCGCACAAAACCACATTCAACTTGAAGGCAGAGATGCAGAGCAAGCCTTAAAACTCATGGATCTCCTGGAAGAGAACGAAGACGTGTCCAAGGTCCATGCCAACTTTGAGATATCTGACGAATTGATGGAGAAAATGGCTGCCGACAGTGCCTAGGAGGCTGTCTAATATTAGACCGATCTATTGCGGAAGCCCTGGTTTCCTCCAGATTTTCAGATCCGTCTCGCCCAATTACCCAACTTTGCCTCAAACGTTCAAAACGCCTGACTCAAACAATCAGAGCCTCCTTATGATCGCTAATCCTGGACAGGCTCTCTGCCTTCTTGGCTCCACTCCGCTCTATCCTTCTTTATTCCTACTTTGCCCCTTCACAATCCCCACCATCCCTTCATCATTTGCAGATAGTTTGGGTTTCGCACAATCATGATCGCCTCACTGTCAGGAACTCTCTTTTCCAAAACGCCACAAGACGCCGTAATTTCTGTGCAGGGCGTGGGCTATCATGTATTTATTGCCCTTTCCACCTATTTCAGCCTGCCTGAAATCAATTCCACCGTGCAAGTTTTTGTCTCCACCCACTTGCGGAATGACACCATTCAGCTTTTTGGATTTTCCACCACTGAAGAGAAACAAGCTTTTTCACTTCTTACCACCATCAGCGGGGTCGGACCGAAACTCGCCCTGAGTGCCTTATCGACCCTTTCCATCCGAGATTTGTGTACAGCAATTGAAACTGGTGATCTTGAAACCTTAGCTTCCATTCCCGGAGTTGGAAAAAAATCGGCGAGTCGAATCGTGCTGGAGTTAAAAGACAAAACCAATCGCATCATGCTTACGAATTCCCACGAGCCCTCTCCAGCTCCGACCGAACCGACCAATTTTCTCCAGGAGGAAGCCGCCTCCGCCCTCATCAATTTGGGATATCGCGCCCAAGAAGTCAAAAAAGCCATGAATCTCGCGACGGCTAAATTGGACGAACACTACGAACTTGAAGACCTCATCCGCACAACCCTCAAAGAATTAGCTAAAGGGTAATTGAAATAGGTCCGGTGTTAAGGGACTACAGGTTTTGGCCTCACATGAATATTGGGGTATTGGCCAACGTCAAGGTGTGACTAAAATGTGGAATCAAGGATTGAGAGACAATAGGAGCGTTATTCCGGAAATCAGGACTGCCCTCAGAAATAAAAACCCAATACGCCACAGCAAAATCCTTAGAATTCACTCAGTTGTTTGCCACACCACAGAAACCAAACAGAGACTCAATCAATTATAAAGTTTTTGAGTTACTAAGTTGAATGAAAGTAGGGCGGGAGGCTTTAGACAGGCTAGAGGGTTTCACGGATTTTTTGACCGTTGTAACCGCTTTCGAGGACGCGCTTAAAGAAACGTAACACATCTGCTAAATCAAACCAAAATCCGCAATTGATACATTTTGCGTTGAACCGACGTGAAACTCGGGTGTACTGACGTTCAACCAGCATAGTTCCTTGGCATCTGAGACACGTCATATCGATACAGACCTACTCCTGGATGAGATACTCACGATGAGCGTATGGGACAATCCCCACCTTTCCTTGCCAACCCCCCAAAGAACAGGCGGATTACAGTCCCTTACAGTCTTTTTCCCAAATCATCACGGTTGTCTAGCGAAGTCGATTCAAGATCACCGCTACACAGCCCGCAATAACTCCACCTCCAAAAACCGTCAGTCCCATGGAAAGAATTCCTTCCCAGGTCCCAGAATACGACGAACCATAAATCAGGTCTCTCATCCCTCCCTGGACAAGCAAAACAGCTAAGGTCAACAGAGACCCCATTCCAAACCACCAGCCAAAAGTTCGCACATTCTCCTCACAAGGCTGAATCACGCTTTGGACCGGCGTTACGCATCTTTCTGAAGGGCAAAGTTACTGTAATCATTGCAGAAATCGGGTGTCAAGAACTTCACATTTGAAGAAGGATTTAAGAAGGAGTTGCCGGGAATTGGCCCTTCCGGATATTCAACCCATGATGTAAAAAAATAGAGACATTACTTGAGGCATTATTCACGACCGCTAATCCCGGTTCTTCCCCCCGATCGGTGGCAATCGATAGGGTGGTTAATGCAAATGGGGCATGCGGAGTGGGATAATCTCTTGGAGGATAATGAAAGGTTCCATCGCCCTTCCCAAATAGCAATGAAATACTTCCGGATTGAATATTGGCAACGGCCACATCCGGAACTTTGTCGCCATCAAAATCCTGAGCCACTCCAAAATTTGGACCGGCATCACCGCCCGACTCCCTTCCCTCCTGAAAAGTCCCATCCCCGTTTCCTAAAAACACGGTAATGGTGTTCATTTCACCGTTAATCACGAGAAGATCTATGGCACGATCAGTATTGAAGTCTCCAAAGGAGACTCCCAATGGCCGCTTGCCAGTTCGATAGTCAGTTGGAGCTTGGAAGGTGCCATCCCCCAAACCCAGCCAGATCGACACCGCATGACTCATCGGCCCTCCATTGGTCACGGCCAAATCCAAATGTTTATCCCCATTCAAATCTTCGGTAGCCACAGAGGTAGGTGTATCTCCATATTCATATAACGGTCCCAATCGAAATTTGCCGTTCCCCATACCCAACAGGATTTGGATTTTGTCGTTGCGGAGGGCCACCGCTAAATCAGGAAGAAAATCTTCATTAAAATCTCCTGTGGCAATACTCACTGGCGTACGATGAACCAGGTATTGGGCCCCACGCAAAAAAGTGCCATCGCCTTGTCCCAAAAACACGAGAGCATGATTATCCCCGGAGCACGCCACAACGAAATCCGGCACGTGGTCCAGATTAAAATCATCCACAGCCACATTCCTCGGCTCCTGGCAGGCAGAAATCGTTTTTTGGTCCTGAAAACTCCCGTCCCCCTTTCCCAACAGCAGTGACAAGGAATTTCCCTGAATATTGCTGGTAATCAAATCCGTAAACCCATCACCGTTAAAATCACTGGCCCGGATTGACGTAGGGTTTTTACCGACCGGAATATCTAAATAATGATAAATCAGATCAGGAGGATTGTACTCTTCACGCGTAGGACAACCGACCAAAGACAGTAGGCCCAAAAGGCCCAGAGGAATGACAAGTCGAGCCCACAAAGATTGACTGGAATACAATTCTTCTTGCCTTTCTCCAGAATGTGGGGGTTGAGAGGGTGCAATTATAGATGCAGGATAAGCCATGCCCAGCGCCTCGAGTATACGGATTTTTCCAAATGATGTAAAACCTGCTAGTAGCCCGAGAAATCCTCTTTTTCTACCGGGCCACAGATTTTGCCAGAGGCAATTTTGTAAAGGTATGACCTTCGCACACTGGATGACTCGACTCTCTTTATGTTATAGAGGTCCCTTGTCTTTTTGTCTGTTTGTAAGGAGGAAATCATGGCCGAAGAAAAGCAGAAAATTGATCTAAGCATGTATGGGGTAGCCGAAATCATAAAATGGTGCATTACCCGCAACAACGGACGTATTCCAGGAACTGATACCGCCGTCTTTAAAGCACTTCAGGCTGCACTGGCGGAGAAGCCAACCACAGGCGATTATTTTACGCTGGATCAATTTTGGAAAACACGGAAGGTCTTTGAATTTACCAGAGATGAGGTAGCCGTGGTTGATCGATGTCTTTATGATCTCCCGAATTTTGACGGCGCTCAACTACCACAAATTCGATACAAGTTTTGGCCAGAGGCGGTCTGTTCAAAATAGGATGACATCAGGCCCCATACCTCCTGAACATATTGTTAACTCCTTCGATTGCCTGTGTCCCGACAATCTCTGTCTTCAGGCTAGAATGGTCGCAACAACGCTTTCCGACGGCCAAAATAAAGCAAGCGGAGAGGTATCCTACGTCGTTTTTAGGAATGAGGGGAGGAACCCTGCTGACTCAAAGCAAAAGGGATGCTTACCCTTCTCCTTGAAGTAAATCTAGCGGAGAGAAATCATCAGTCAGAATCTGCCCAGGAGCCAGAAGGACCGGCTCCTGCGACATGAAAAATGCAATCCCTTCTGGCGGAAATCGATCACGATTCATCTGGCGGACTAGAACATCCAAAAACTGCGGACCACGCATGACGGAGACAGGTTTCCCACCAAAAAAAATCAGGTTCACGGAACCTTTTTTTGTATCTAACCATTCAGGGCCTGCGACACCGTAGGACACCACTTCAGGAAATGCCAGTTGCATCGTGGTCAACACCGCTTGTGCACGACGAACATTTGCGGGCGAATCGGAAGACGCCAGATTAACAGCAACCGCGCCTTCTGGATGCACATGCTTTCGTAATTCCTCAAAGAATTCCTGAGTCGTGACATGGAACGGAATGAGATGCCTGGCAAATACATCGACCCACACCACATCATATTGGAGAGGATTATTTCGTAAAAACGTGCGGGCATCCTCCACATAAACATGATGGTTGAGCGGTGGCGTATAACCAAAATACCGTTCAGCAGCTCGAACAACAGACGGATCCATTTCGACCACATCTAATTCCAAATCCGGCCAGTTCCTCCCTAACCACTTTGCCAAGGATCCTCCGCCATGACCTAAAATCAATCCTCGCTTAGGATTCTCGACAACCGGCAATACACCCATCATGACTTGGCTATAGGGCAAGGCAAGAGATTCCGGGGTCGCTTTCCACATCACCGCGTGAAAGGTATTGTCCAAAATGAGATAACGGAATAAATCATTTTCACTCACTCTAACCTGTTGGTACGGGCTATCCTCCTGATAAATGGCCGGTGGCAAAATGCTGACCGGATGAAAACCCATCCAGGTCATTCCGGCTACTCCCGCAAGAAGCAGGGCCTGTAGACTCGGCTGGAGTATTCCAACTCTGAATATCCACCATAGACCAAGACATACCTGAACCACGCCAAGGATAGCGACCAATGTAGCACTACCCAGCCAGGTTAAAAGATAAAAGGACGTCCCCCACGTTCCGATGAGGCTTCCAATAGTTGAAACCGCAATCATGCCACCGGTATGACGTCCAAGATGCCCCATATCCCCAATAGCCAAACGCAAGAGGGCCGGGAGAACGCCGCTCAATCCAAATGCCGGAACCGCCAATAGCACACTGGCTGCAAAACATGGCCCCCAGCGAGGATCCTGAATCCATCGGGCCACTCCAAAAACTACGGGCTGCCCTGCCCATGCCAATAATAAGGTCCAAGTGCCGGACAACAACAACAGCCCAGCCAGAACCCTCTGCGGAGCATACCGATCAGCCAGCCACCCTCCGGCCGCATACCCACTGCTCATGGCAGCCAGGACCACCCCGATCAGCGCGCCCCAGACAAATAGTGAACTGCCAAAAACCGGGGCGAGAAGTCGACTTCCTAAAATTTCCAGCGCCATCACCACCGCACCCGTAGAAAAGGCAGTCGCAAAGCACCACCATCGTGGCAGACTGGATTGAGTCAACGAAGATCTTGTCATAAGATGGAGAATTGGATGGACAAAAGGGAATTGATGCTAAAGCATGATTTAGAGGGTGTCAATTCAAGACGAAGCGAAAGCGCCCGCATTTAGGTTCTACATGCGTAACCGGTCACCCTTATAATACTAGGGAAGACAATCGCCACCTGACATCTGACAGGTGAAACAACTCAACCCTTTCCGGTAACATTCCCATTCGGATGTCCCAATCAGCTCAACCTCCACCAGCTCCGTCATCTCCTCAAGGAGAGGCTCATCATATTAGCCGTGCGGCCGGCCTGATCGGCGGAGCCACTTTCTGCAGTCGGATTCTCGGATTTATTCGAGATGTCACTCTCGCCAATTTGTTTGGCGCCAACGCTTCAGCAGACGCCTTTTATATCGCCTATCGAATTCCCAATCTGTTGCGAGAACTTTTTGCGGAAGGGTCCATGTCTTCCGCCTTTATCCCGGTATTCACCGAATATCATTCGACCCGCTCCAAGCAGGAAACCTGGGAATTAGCCAGCGCAGCATTCACCACGCTCCTGACGCTCGTGACCCTTGTCACCTTAATGGGCATCGTTGCCGCTCCGAGTCTCGTCTGGCTTCTTGCGCCAGGCCTCCATGGGCAAGCGAATCAACTCGCCACGACCACGCTCCTCACGCAGATCATGTTTCCCTATTTACTCTTCGTGAGTCTTGCGGCTCTGGCCATGGGAATACTCAATTCCCTCCATTCATTTGCGGTTCCTGCCTTGGCTCCTGTCTTTTTCAATCTGTGTGTCATTTTCTTTGCAGTAGCCGTTTCGCCGTTATTTGATCAGGCGATTCTGGCTGTAGCCATTGGCATTGTGGTGGGAGGCCTCGCTCAATTCCTCATGCAATTGCCCAGTTTGCACAAGCATAATTTCCCATTGTCCTGGAATTTTCATCCGGGCCATCCCGGAGTGAAACGAATGGGCTTTCTGCTCATTCCTTCTCTGTTAGGCTTAGCTGTGACCCAAATCAATCTCACCATCAGCACAATTTTAGCTTCGTATTTTCAAGGAGGCCCCACGTATCTGTTTTATGGCATGCGCCTCATTCAATTCCCGTTAGGGATATTTGGTGTGGCAATGGCCACGGCCATTTTGCCAACCTTATCCGGCCAAGCAGCCCGTGGAGCCCTTCATGAACTACGGGAAACGGTAAATTTCGGGTTACGCATGGTGCTTTTTATCATCCTTCCATCAATGGTTGGGCTGATCCTATTACGCATACCCATTATTCATGTGTTTTTCGAGCATGGCGCCTTTTCGGCCATGGACACACTGGGAACCGCTTCGGCCCTTCTCGGCTTTTCAATCGGATTGTGGGCATTCGCCAGTTATCGAATTCTGGCAACCGCGTTTTATTCCCTTCAAGATACGAAAACACCCGCCATCGTGGCTGTAGCTTCGGTTGGCCTCAACATTGGGCTGTCATTATGGCTTATGCAATGGCTTCAATACACCGGGTTAGCCCTGGCGACCGCATGTGCCGCAATGGGGAACACCCTTATCTTACTGACCATTTTGGGGAACCGGCTTCAGGGGTTACTGTGGAAAACACTCGGCCTATCCCTGGTCCGCACAGGAATAGCCCTTCTCCCTCTCATTGCCGTTTCTCTCTGGATTGCAGGATTCCCGCTATGGCAGACAACAGGACAGAGCCTCGAAAAATTTGCCTGGTTGACTCTGGCGCTTGTTGCAAGCACGATTGGATATTTTTCCGTTCACCATGTATTCAAGTCAGAGGAGCTCATCCACCTGACGCTCATGTTGCGACGAAAGATACGCAAACCAACTTCTACAACGTAAGCATACGGACTGACAGGCATACCTTCATCATGCCCGGCTGTCCTTAGATAAGCGATATCACGAAAGGGCTCATGATTGCCGTTATTCAACGCGTCAGACAGGCTTCAGTCACAGTGGAAAGCCAAGTTATCGCCCGCATCAACCGGGGGCTCGTCATTCTGTTAGGTGTGGCCCAAGGCGATACCGAACAAGACGTGTCCTTCATGGTCCAGAAAATTCCTCGCCTACGAATTTTCCCGGACCCACAAGGGAAAATCACTGATGCCCTTCAAGACATCAATGGCGAACTCCTCCTGATCTCTCAATTTACCTTACTGGCTAATACCGAAAAAGGACGACGCCCAAGCTTTGAATCGGCAGCGCCTCCGGAACAAGCCCGGTTGCGATATCAGGAATTACTGGAACAATTCCGAGCCCTCGATCTGTCTGTACAAGCAGGAATGTTTGGTAAGACAATGGTCGTGTCACTGGACAATGACGGTCCAATGACCCTCATCCTGGACAGCAGGGCAGGCAAAGGAGTAAATAAGGTTAAGAACCTCTTACATCAGGCCGATAGACATACATAGAAACCGACACACCCTCACGAAGGGACATTCGGTGGAAAGAGAGGGAAGGGCATTGATGACACAAATCCCTGAGCAACATCCTCTAAGGCAGTTATTTGGCCGGTTGACAGAACGAAACTTTTCCGAAGCATTGGGATGGCCAGATTTTCAAGTGACGGAATATGTTTCAAACCTGCTTCTCGAATTTATCCATATCGATCAACTCTCCCGTATCAAAGACCATGAGGGAGAACCCGTCGAAACAGTGGTGGAACTCCTGTACGCGGCCGAATCCCATAGCCAACAGTCTTCTGCTGAAAAAGAGCGGGATATTCATCGTCATATTGGGGATTTGACCCTGTTCCTGGCCGGACTCTTCCCCGAATATTGCAAACGGATAAAATGCTCCGGACTTATTCACCACAAAGATTTTTTGGTGGATTACGTCAAAGCCGGCAAACGCTCCTACAGTATTGTCGCTACCCATCAAGATCCTCAGGGCAAAAATCCACCCGCACTCTTTCAAACTCTTTCAACGAATTTTGAACTCTGCGTCGCGGGCCTTGGTTTTGTCCGATTAGACCTGGATCGTTTTCAGGATTCTAGCCTGAACCAAGCGCAAAGCCAGCTTTTCCACTAAGCGCTGGTCTTCATGGCCGTTTCCTTCGCTCGTTCCTCAATATGGTGACCCACCTGCCCAGCCCTCTTCGCTGCCTCACTGGATTTTCCGGGATGGCAAGTCCCATCATCCACAGAATTTGCAAACCCGACAAAAACAGCTTAGTCAACAGCAATGTGACAGAACATCCCTATTCTCTCGAGGCCCAATGTTTTTCACTTGCATTTTCCCTTATCCCGCCTTCTCGCTCCGAGCCGGTCGATCAGGAGGATCGCTTCCGAATCAAAAAGAGAGAAACCAATTTTCCTCACATGCCTATTCAGATGACATACAAATATGCCGAAATGCCTATGATCGGAAAACATCACCGATATATCCTCGTATTCATGGACCCCGTTAGTATGAGGATTTGTGGATCTTCGGATGCAGAGTCTTTCGAGACACTCGCGAAGATCTTCTGACCAAGAGTGCTTTATGACACCAGAACTTGAAAAGAAACTACAATCCTGCCCAAGCCTTCCAAGCCCGACAAACGTCGCCATACAAATCATCAACTTAGCCAATGAACCGGAAATCGACCTCTACAGTTTCATCAGAATTCTCAATTGCGACCCGGCTCTGGCTAGTAAAATCCTACGAATCGCCAATTCTCCGATATACCCATATTGCAAAAAAGTTGAAAGTCTTCACCAAGCAGTGTTGGTCCTTGGTCTCAACGCGACTATTTCTCTGGCCCTCTCCTTTTCATTAATGGAATCCCTACAAACCAGTCGGGGAACCGGCCTGGACTATGGGTTGTATTGGAAACGTGCACTTTTGGCAGGAACGGCTAGCCGTGTCCTTGGAACGGCCTGTGGGTTGGCTGAAATTGAAGAGTTATATCTTTCGAGTCTGATGCAAGATTTGGGAATGCTCGCCCTCGATCAGGTATTCCCTGACCTGTACAATCCCCCTGACCTGGATCAAACCTCCCATGCCAGTATCATCTCCCATGAATTCCAACTCCTAGGAGTCAATCATGCTGCCGTGGGAAGTTGGCTCTTGACGCAGTGGAATTTTCCTGATCGGCTCCGATTGGCCGTGGCTGGAAGCGATGACCCCTCTCGCATTCCACAAGGAGATGAACGCGCAAAATTTGTTTACTGTGTGTCGCTGGCAGGGAAAATTGCGGAAATCTTTTTACGCGACTCTCACGGCACCTACCTCCAAGCGGTCAGGGAGGATGCCCATACTTCGCTGAATCTCACTTCAGCGGGGCTCATGGAAGTTTTGGAAACAACACAAGGGCTTCTTCCGGAAACAGAGAAAATATTCCGGACTGACTTAGAAACCTGGACCGACCCTCAAGCCATTCTGGAGAAAGCCAGGGAGGCACTTCTTCTCAGAAGCCTTCAAACTATCAAGGAAGTTCAGGAGCTTCAACAGAATAACGCCGCCATGGAAGCCAAGTTTCACAATTTGGAAGAAATCCACCGTCACGACCCCCTCACCGGGGCATTGACAAGAGCCTCCCTGGATAAATACTTAGAAACCTCTTTTAAACACGCTCTCGCCAGCAATGAATGTTTGACGCTGGTATTTGGGGACTTAGATAAATTTAAATCCGTCAATGATACCTATGGTCACCAGGCAGGGGATATGGTTCTTCAATCTACCGCCCATCTCTTACGATCGAACCTTCGCACGACCGATTCGGTCGGACGCTACGGTGGAGAAGAGTTCGTGCTCATACTGCCAAAAGCTTCATCAACCACCGCCATTATGGTTTGCGAGAGAATCCTCTCAGCGTTTCGAGACACCACTCATGAAATAGCCGAAGACAGACGCATCAACGTTACCATTTCTCTTGGAATCGCAACCCACACGCCTGATCACCCCTATCCGACTATCACCAATTTACTCCATGATGCAGATGAAGCCGTCTATTATTCAAAAATACACGGTGGCAACAGACACACCTCCTATGACAAAATACAAACTGAACAATCAGTTTGATTGAATCAGGAAGAAAGCACGACTCGCCACCAAGATTTGTAAAATCCTTCGCCCTTTGCTTAAATCAACACCTATCCCCACACCCAAAGTCCTGATCCATGGGGGAGCAGGCTCCCGACAACCAACCCACAATCAGTCAGTTTGTCTGACAGAGGCACTCATGAAGGGATATGAATGCCTCAAGACAGGGCATTCATCATTAGATGCGGTAGAAACCATGATCCGTTACCTGGAGGAATCGGGATTGTTTAATGCCGGGCGAGGATCGCTTCGACAACTCGACGGGATTCAACGGATGGACGCATCGATCATGGACGGGCAGACCATATCGGCTGGCGGTGTAGCAGGGCTGGAAGGATATCTTCATCCAATCTGCGCCGCGCGACGGATCATGACCGACACCGACCATGTATTGATAGTCGGCTCACATGCCAATCGATTGGCCGGGCATTTTGGTTTAGCTCGATTGGTCCATTTGAAGGGTTCGACTCCATTGAAAAACAAAGGAAGTTCACGAAACACGATTAATCCTAAATCCCAAGCACTTTACCGTCAGTTAGGATTGTATGACACCGTCGGTGCCGTCGCCTTGGACTGTGCCGGCCATCTTGCCGCAGGGGCCTCAACAGGGGGAGTTGCGGTCATGTTACCTGGCCGTGTAGGAGATACCCCCTTAATCGGCGCGGGAGTGTATGCCGATGATACCGCCGGTGCCATTTCCATGACGGGCTTAGGAGAATCCATCATACGAACCGGCATGGCCAAACATCTGGCTATCCTGCTGGAGCTAGGCTGGACACCCGCAAGAGCTGCCAACTATGCACTCAAGGCACTCGTCAGTCGAATACAGGGGGAGGCCGGATGCCTCATCCTTGATCGCTCTGGCAAGTTTGCGATTCGGCATACCACCCCATGGATGAGCGCCGGGTATTGGAACGGCCGTGGTAAGCCTGTCGTCAAAAACCGTTTTCCCTGAAAGGTGTTTAATGCCCATTTTTTATTGAAACGCTCAACCTTAGCCGTTCATCCTGTTCATCGCCAAATCGCACCATATTTTCATTGATCATCCAAACATGCGATAATTCCTGAAGGAGTGTTTTTATGTCCTCTTCCACCTTTCATCTCTCCATTCCGGTTAAGGATATCGAATCCACGAAAGAATTTTATGTTCAAGGACTGGGATGCGGCTCGGGCCGCCAGTCTTCCGTCGCCATCACATTAAATTTCCATGGCCACCAAATTGTGGGCCATGTGACCAAGGACCTTGGCCCCCAACAAACAAGCATCTACCCCCGACATTTCGGGTTAATCTGCCGGACAGAAGAGGAATGGAATGAACTTCGAAATCGGGCCCAAACGAATAGCCTCATATTTTTTCGGGAGCCCAGTCGACGTTTTCCTGGGACTCCTCTCGAACACTTAACGTTTTTCCTGGAAGATCCGTCGCATAATCTGCTTGAATTCAAATATTACCTCAATGCGAATGCCATCTTCGGGGAGGAGACTTTTTCTCAAATTGGCGACGCCCATGAACGGAATGGGTAGGAGGTTTTCCCTCACCTGTCATCATTTGTCAGGGCAACGCTATCTGAGGGCTTGAAGCACTTCCGTAAAATGCCCGTTCACTTTGACCTTGGGAAATATACTCCTTATGGTCCCATCCTCATTAATCACCACTGTTGTTCGTTCAATCCCCATATATTTCCGACCATACATTGACTTTTCTTTCCAAACTCCATAGGCCTGAATCATGGCCTTAGACTCATCACTTAACAAGGGAAAATTGAGTTGAAACTTATCGGAAAACTTCCGGTGAGAGGAGACCGAATCCGCACTCACTCCGAACACGACCGCTCCGCTCTTTCTCAATTCCTGAATACCATCCCGAAAGCAGCAGGCTTCTGTCGTACAGCCGGGCGTGTCATCTTTCGGGTAGAAGTACACAACTACTTTTTTCCCTCGAAGCTCCGATGAATTCACGATGCGTCCCGTATCATCGGGAAGAGAAAAAGCAGGAGCAGGATCCCCAACCTGCAACTCAGCCGTCCCCGCTGTGCGTGGACTCTGTTGAGCCGGTTTTTTCGTTTTAGGGGTAGATGCCGTTTTGATTTTCGTTGAGGGGTTTCGAGACCCTGAAGCCAGGCCCTGACTCTTTGATGAGGAACGCTTTGGTGCTGCTTTCTTTTTTGCAGCTACCTTTGTTTTTAATTGTAATGGTCCCTTCTTCTTAGGCTGGGTTTTTTTTTCTTTGGATGCCATAGGATCCTCCTCTCATGGCAAGTGGGTAAAACGTGCCGTGATAACTCGTTTGCTGAATGAAAGTACCCTGACTCAATACAGGAAACTTCTCATCTCCCTAAAGATGGCCCATTGTACAATGAAGAAGAGGGTTCATTCCTCCCTTTTTTTCAAGGAAGCGGGCCACATGGCCCCCATTCTTGGGAAGGAACGAATCGCGTATAGCATTGATGCCCTCGAATTCTTTTGGCAGACCATCCTTTGTATCGCCACCTCATTTGATCTCTTCAGACGCTTAATTCTGATGAGCAACGCCAGAACACATTCTGAGTGGCCTAACCACCACATGCATTTCCCATCTGGCTCACACCACAATGCCCAAACGAATGCTCAGACCTGGAATTTCAACCCTACGTGTGTTCCTACATATCGTTCACCTGTCCATATCTGGCATTGGCAAAGTGGAGGGATTCTCCCCTTCTTGGTCCTTATAAAGGCGCCATCATACCAGGAAGAAAAATGCTGACTGGGGTTATCAATTCGACTCAGGAAGGAATTAACGCTCGATCGGGGTTTTAAGACATTTCTCCACAGTCGAAGGATTTGAGTTGAAAGGCATTCCCCGAGCTTAGCGGATAGGCTTGTCAGCTAGGAAAGATGAAGAAGTCAAGGAAGTGTATTCACGAAGGCGCAATTCTAATGCTTGTATTTCTTCGTCTTTCTGTTTGAGATCCATAACCAGAAGATTATTCTGTACTTCGACATTCTGCAGCTCATTTTGCAAACTTTGTATGGCCGGATGCACCTGATCCAATTTTTCCTTGGTAGCTTGTAATTCCCGTCCGAGTCTTTCCTTCGTTTCCTGTAGATCACAAGCAATGGACTTTTTCGTTTTTTCCATGGTCGATAAGTCGTTCTCCAACATTTTCAGCCGATCTTCAAGCATCATCTTCTCTTCCCGGATAGACTGAACGATGGTATGGACTTCTTCAAGCAGATCAGCAAGGTCTTTCATCTCATTGATCCTCACAGCTCACAAACTTTGCAACCGGTGACATTATTTGAGGCTTTCCCCAGTCATGGTATCGGCCTATTTTTCCCCAATATTTAGTAGCCCTACGATTGTTATTCAATTTTTTGTTTAAATCATTGGCTCCCTGCTAATAAATCTCTTCAGGAGGCAATGGTTTTGGCACCCTTTTTTGCTCGGCACATCTTTTTTTGAGTAAAAGTACGACTCATATTTCTTGACAAATGTTTTCTGCAAATTTTATATTGCACATTATTCCTATCGTTTTAGTATGAATTAAGACATGAACAAGTTTCCTATCAAAGTCACCTATGGAATTATGGCCACAATCGAGCTAGCAAAGCAGGACAGATCCATACCGCTTCAAGCCAAAATCATCGCTCAGCGACAGGGGATACCCTCTCGCTTTATTGAACAAATCCTTCAGCACTTGAAACAAGCCGGGATTATTAGGAGCCTTCGAGGAGCACAAGGAGGGTATACCCTGGCACAACACCCCAGTCAGATTTCCCTTGCGGATTTAGTCAATTCAATGAATGGGTGGGCGACAGAACCATTGCTCCAACATGGGCACACCAACGGTCATTCGGAAAGCCGACAGGTTCCGAACGTCTTACTTTCAAATATTTGGCAACAGGTTCAAGAGGCGGAGCAGGCAGTTCTGCGGGGCATTTCCTTACAAAAATTGGTCGAACAATATCAAACGCTCGAAACCCAGCGCTGCCTGATGTATCATATTTAGCTTTGGCAAAGGATGGACCATTCCAGGGTCAAACAGAAATTAGGGCATTTTTAAGCCAACCCTAGAAATTTACCCCTCTATTCGGGATTTGGAGAATTATCATGAGCACCTCACCGGTCACCAGCCACCCTCCTATTCACACGGTTCCGATACCCCAGGAGATTCTTGAAGAAATAGAAACTTTCGAAGATGAGGTCAATCGCCTGCAATCCGGGGACACTCCAGCCGACGTGTTCAAACCGTTTCGACTCCAATACGGTATTTATGGTCAACGCCAGGCCGATGTCCAAATGGTCCGGATCAAGATTCCCTTTGGTGGTCTGAACGCCAATCAACTACGCCAAGTGGCAGACATTGCAGATACCTTTGCGACCGGCGTGGGACATGTCACGACGCGGCAGGATATTCAACTGCACTTTGTTCCCCTCCGCCATGTTGGCACTATCATGCGAAAACTGGCGGAAGTTGGACTCACCACTCGGGAAGCCTGCGCCAATACCGTCCGGAATGTCACAGCCTGTGCGTTGGCAGGAGTGTGCCCCGGCGAGGTGTTTGACGTGACACCCTACGCGAAAACCGTGGCTTATCATTTATTACGGAATCCTCTCAACCAAAGTCTCCCTCGCAAATTTAAGATTGCGTTTTCCGGCTGTAAGCAGGACTGTGCCCTCACCCCCATCCACGATGTCGGGCTTCTGGCTGCCCGCAATACTGAAGGGGTTCCGGGGTTCAAAATGGTCGTTGGAGGCGGATTGGGGTCCACTCCGCGTCTCGCCAAAGTGCTTCATGAATTCGTTCCCATGGAAGAATTGATTCCCGCCATCGAAGCCATGCTCAAGGTATTTGATAATTTAGGCAACCGAAAAAATCGAAGCAAAGCCCGGATGAAATTTGTCATTGACAAATTGGGGTTTGATGAATTTTCTCAACGATGGAAAGAGACCTACGATGCCATGTTGCAATCCGGCGCCACCAAACTTGGATTGAAAACGACCCCGTATCCTGATGATCCTCCCTTGGTGATGCCGACGAAATCCGGGAACGGCACTTCCACCTCAGGCAATGGAAACAGCCACCCTCATAGCTCAGCACAACATGAAGATCCCTCATCTCAAGAGGCGTTCGATCATTGGTGTGCAACCAATGTGATTACGCAACGCCAGTCAGGCTATAGAACAGCGGTGGTGAGACTTCCCTCCGGTGATATCACGTCTGAGCAAATGTTTGGACTGGCCGATCTCGCCGAACGGTGGGCCAACGGAAACCTTCGTACCACCATCAATCAGAACATCATGGTGCGATGGCTTCCCGAACTGCGTCTCCGGCACTTCTATGACGAACTAGTCGCTCATGGGTTGGGCGACCCTGGAGCCGAAGGCGTCGCAGATATCGTCTCCTGCCCAGGGACCGACACCTGCGGACTGGGAATCACCTCTTCTAAGGGACTGGCTCGAGCGCTGGCAGAAGTGTTCCCTGCCGGAAAGATCGCAGAGGACCTGGAAGGGGTGAACGTGAAAATCAGTGGCTGCCACAATTCCTGCGCTCAACATCATATCGCCACAATCGGATTGCATGGAGTCGGCAAACGCATTGGAGACCATGTGGCGCCAGTGTATGAATTGCACCTTGGGGGACGGGTCAACGGCACTGCCAAAATTGCCCAACTCATTGTGAAGGTCCCTGCGAAAAACGTCCCCGCTGCCGTCCAGCATCTGCTGGATCTCTATCGCCGGGATAGAAAAAATGGGGAGTCCCTCCTGGCGTTCATTGATCGCACCGGAAAAATCCAACTAAAAGATGAACTAATCCCCTACACCATTCTTCCCACATATCAAGAGGATCCACAATTCTATATTGACTGGGAAGGCGATGAGGAATTTTCGGTTGAGGACCTCGGACCCGGCGAATGCGCCGGCGGCGCGTTGGAGATGATCGACAATCGGATCCTTGAAGCGGAACAGGAACTGTATCAAGCGCGTCTGTTGGCTGAAAAGCACCAATACGCGTTTGCCATTAACAAAGCCTATCGAGCGGTGGTGGCAGGAGCAAAAGCCATCCTTGTCACAGAAGGGATTGATCCGAATACGGATGCCGACACCTTAGCGGAATTTGACAAGTTGATTGTGGCCAAAGGGCTCATGCCGGCGGAATACCACAATCTGGCCCTGACAGTGGGAGATCTGGGGAACAAAGACGCCTCGGCTGATCTGACGCAAGGGAAAATCGCATTCACAAAAGGTTTCGTGGATCTCTGCCGGACCGTTTCGGACCAAATCGGCCAGGACCTCAAGTTGGCTCCTGCTGAATTGGGACATAAATCAACTGAATCAACCAGGACGGTACCTACGTCACCTGACAAGGAACCCTCCCCATCAGGCGTGCCCGTCTACGACCTGCGGGGCGTGGCCTGTCCCATGAATTACGTGAAAACCAAGTTAAAATTAGAAATGATGGACCACGGTGAACAGTTGGAAGTATGGTTGGACGGCGGCGATCCGATTCGCAACGTCCCAGTAAGTCTTCGAAACGATGGACACAATGTGCTCAAACAGGAGCCCATAGACCCTGAAGAGCAGCATTTCCGAGTGGTAGTGGAGAAAGTGGAATCGTAAAACCCCATGGCTCATTTCCTCAGTACCAACCCAACTCCAGAAGAACTCATCGCGGTCAATCGATCCATGGAGGGCCAAACTCCTCGGAAGATTGTCGAGACCGCGATTGCGGAATATGGGGGAACGATTATTCTGGCCTGTAGTTTTGGGGCCGAGGATGTTGTTCTAGCCGATATGATGTTCCGCTCAAATCCAGGCAGCACACTCTTTTATTTGGATACCGATTTTTTATTTCCTGAAACCCATGCCGTTCGGGATCGGATGATTCAACACTATCAGCTAAAGGATGATCAGATTATTCAGGTCAAATCTACGCTCAGTCCTTCCGAACAAGCCGCAGAGTTTGGGGAAGCCTTATGGCTGCGGGATCCCGATCACTGTTGCTCACTGCGAAAGGTTGAGCCTCTCACGCGCATCCTGGCAAAGTATGCAGCGTGGATAACGGGGATTCGGCGTGATCAATCACCCACGCGTGCCAATGCCGGTATTGTGGACTGGGATACAAAGTTTGGCCTTGTGAAATTTAACCCCTTAGCCGCCTGGTCATGGGAACAGGTCTGGGAATACATTCGCACGAATGCCGTTCCCTATAATGCATTGCATGATCAACACTATCCCAGCATTGGATGTACCCATTGCACCGCACCTGTCATGCCAGGAGAAGACCCACGCTCCGGACGATGGAAAAGTTCGGGAAAAACCGAATGTGGGCTTCATCGATGATAATCGAGCCACAGACACATATCGTCATTCATGATTTGACTTTTATTTTCCTCAATCAAGTAGCTATTGGAGAGCGCCAGTGAAAAAAATTGCCGTCATTATTACCAGAGGGGGATGGAACAACCTTTTCCAAGCCTGTGAGTGGATCGCCTTTGCAGCGGCCAGTGGCATCGAGGTGAGTGGCTATTTTCGAGACGAAGCCGCAGGTCGAATGACCAAAACCAAGATCAAAGAACTCACCATGTCCTCGGAGTTTAAAGGGCGAGAAGGCTTTGTTCGTGAACTCTTGAAAAAGGAAGATAAAGCGGACCTCTCGAAACTCATGCAAACCTCTAAAGAAAAAGGAAACGTCAAATTTGCGGTGTGTACGGATTCTCTGAAATATTTCGGGGTGAAAGTCGAAGAGCTCATTCCGGAATTAGATGAAGTGCAAACCGCCGAGGCTTTCTGGAAAGAAGCTGTTCTTCCCGCTGACCAGGTTTTGACCTTTTAACCCGGAATCATGGCATGGATCATCTAATTGCAAAAATTGGAAAAGGGCTAAAGGGGGCCAAGGATTTGACCTGGGATGAGGCCAAGCTTGCTCTGAACGCCATTATTGAAGGGCAAGCCACTGACGTTCAGGTGGGAGCGTTTTTGATGGCCATGCGTATCAAAACCGAATCCATCAGCGAACTCGCCGCCTTCACCACCACGGTCCGCAGGTGGGCGCCACCGATTCCACTCCCGCATGCCGAAAACATTGTGGACCTTCCACTCTATGGAGAAAAACACAACACCATCCATGTGGTCCTCGCCGCAAGTCTTGTCGCGGCTGCAGCCGGCGCAGGTCTCTTCATGCATGGCGTAGAAAACCCCGACCTCCTTTACGATCTCCCTCAAGTCCTCCGTCACTTACAGCTTCCTATCGCCAATACTGCGGCTGAAGCAATTGAACATGGCGCTCAATCGCCCTGGGTGTATATGGATTTAGCCGGATATCATGCACCATTAACCAAATTACTGGACCTGCGTCAGTCGTTCGGATTGCAAAATTTGTCCCATCAGGTGTCCAGACTCCTGAACCCTGCCAGGGTCGGCTCACAAGTCATCGGAATTTCCCATCCTCCATACCTGGATAAAATGGTGGAAGCTTTGGACATGCTGGGCGCGAAACGGGCATTGATAATTCAAGGAGTCGAAGGATTTCCCGAACTGTCCCTTTCCACTCCCTCCTTAGCGCGCGAATTACGAAGCGGGCATATTTCATCGTTGGTCTTTCGTCCCGATGATGCCGGGTTCCGATCCGGACCATTTCAAGCCATGAGTTCCACCATCAATGGGCCGGGATCCGGGAACCCCCAACATGAAGCCCAATTGATCACGCAATTACTCGTCGATCGCCAGAAAGGCGACCGACGGAACTGGGTGATCATGAATGCAGCCTTACTGATGTATGCCGCAGGGTTGGCCTCCTCTCTCGCACAAGCCACACCGCTTGCCCAGGATACACTGGATTCCGGAAAGGCCGGAGCGTTTCTTACCGCCTTGGCCCAAGGGCGCCCTCCACAGTCCACATTCGTTGTCCCCCCTTCACCGGCGGTGGTGCCCGCATGAAGCATATCCGCCAGTTAGAAGATCAAAGCGTCTATATCCTGCGTGAGGCCTACAAAAACTTTGACAACCTGGCCATGCTGTGGTCCATGGGCAAAGATTCTACGGTGTTGTTGTGGCTGGCCAGAAAAGCATTTTTTGGCCATGTTCCCTTTCCGTTACTCCATGTCGACACCAGCTATAAAATTCCTGAAATGATTGAATATCGGGATCGCCTCGCACGCGAATGGCGATTAAATCTGATCGTGGGCCAAAACAAAAAAGCCCTGGCCGAAGGGATGAACCACACAAGGGGACGAGTGGAATGTTGCACCGCCTTAAAAACCCTAGGGTTAAAACAACTGCTGGAGGAAAAGGGCTACACAGGGGTCATTTTGGGTGTGCGATCGGACGAGGATAGTACCAGGGCGAAGGAACGGTATTTCTCCCCGCGGGACAAAAACAATGAATGGGATTTCCGCGATCAGCCCCCCGAACTTTGGGATCAATATAAACTTTCGTTTCCTCCGGGCACCCATATCCGGATCCATCCACTTTTGGATTGGACAGAGATCAATATTTGGGAGTACATCAAATTAGAAAATATTCCCTTTCTGGATAATCTCTACCTGGATCAAGGCACCGGCAAACGCTATCGCAGTCTGGGATGCGCCCCCTGTACGACACCAATTGATTCCACCTCGAAAAATGTGGATGAAGTTATCATTGAATTACGCAACACCAAGGTGGCGGAACGGGCAGGACGCGCACAAGACGAAGGACGAGGGATGGAACAATTACGTAAAGATGGGTACATGTGAATATGACGGTCACACCAGCCAAAGGCCAATCTCACGACACTCCCCAGGACAATTCCATCCAGGAGAGAATGAATATCGTGATCGTGGGTCACGTCGACCACGGCAAATCCACATTATTGGGTCGTCTGTATGCCGACACCGGAACCTTACCAACCGGCAAGATTGAAAAAATCCAGGCCATTTGCAAGCAACAAGGCAAAGAATTTGAATACGCCTTTCTTTTTGATGCGTTTTTAGAAGAGCAACAACAGGGGATCACCATCGACACCGCCCGTACCTTTTTCTCCTGGGGCGGACGACAATACATTATTATTGACGCACCGGGACATAAGGAATTCTTGAAAAACATGGTGTCAGGTGCCGCTCGCGCCGAAGCGGCGCTCCTGGTCATCGATGCCCTGGAAGGGGTGCGCGACCAATCAAAACGCCATGGGCTGTTGCTCTCCATGTTAGGAGTCAAACAGGTGACCGTGGTGGTCAATAAAATGGATCTGGTCAATTACCGGGAAGACACCTTCCACGCCATCGAAAAAGAATACCGGGAATTTCTCACCCAATTGAACGTCATTCCCCAATACGTCATCCCCGCGAGCGCCAAACAGGGCATCAACATCATCAAATCAAGCCCGGAAACCCCGTGGTACACCGGACCATCCGTATTGGATTCCCTGGCACATTTTCATCTGGAATCCAAGCGTGCCGAACAAACGCTTCGTCTTCCCATCCAGGATGTGTATAAGTTCGACGCCCGCCGGATTTTAGTTGGCCGGATCACGGCAGGAAAACTCAAGATTGGGGACCGGCTGGTCTTTTCCCCCTCCAACAAGTCGGCCAATATCGAAACAATTGAAGCGTTTAATATCGATCCACCGCCAACTCAAGCCGAAGCCGGCCAATCCGTCGGCATTACCCTGGATGAACAAATTTTTGTAGAGCGAGGGGAAATTGCGACACACGATAATGCCAGGCCGTTGGTCTCTACCCGAATTCGTGCCAACTTGTTCTGGTTAGGAGGGCGACCCTTAGAAACCCGTCGGCCGTATGTCCTACGACTGGCCACCAGAGAAGTCTCCTGCGAAGTGGCCACCATTCATCGCATTGTGGACGCCACCAACTTAGACGACCGACAGACGCAAACCACCGTGAAACGGAATGAAGTGGCCGATATCACGCTTCGGACCAAATCTCCCATCGCTTTTGATCTCTATGCGCAGTTCGAGACTACCGGCCGCTTTGTGTTGGTGGATGAGTACGATGTGGCAGGAGGGGGAATCATCACGGAACTGGTCCAAGATGACCAGGAAGATTTTCGAACGGAGGCACGCGAACGGGATTCCGCATGGGTCAAGGGAGATGTGGGAGCCGAAGACCGGGCCCAATACTATGGACATCGAGCGGCTGTAGTCTTACTTACCGGGCCCGATGTGACCGCGAAAGGATTTCTGGCTCGGAAACTGGAAACCGTGCTCGTCGCGGAAGGCCGGCATGCCTATCTTCTCGCGCCGGAGAATCTGCAACGCGGACTTGATGCTGATCTCGTTGACACAAAACCAGATGAAATCATCCGACGGTTTGGCGAAGTTGTGCGTTTGCTGACCGATACAGGCTCACTGGTGATTTCCACAACCAATGCCCTCAAAGAACCGATGAAACACATCGTGCAAACCGTGCAAACGTTGGTGAACCCGATCCCGGTCATCACCATCCACATGGCCAAAGATTTACAAGGGCCTCAACCGGATACCGATCTGATTTTCGCTGGGCCGGAAAATTTCGACGACTGCACCCACCAAATCATTGACTTGCTCAAATCCAGGGAGATCCTCACTGAACCTCCCAGGGGCCGTGCCGACTTCCAGTACTCCATTTAAGTCAATCAGTCAGTTCGCATAAGGATCTGACTGAAAAAATCATTTCCACTCGTGGGACCCACGGTTGCTCAGGGGCGAAACTCGCCCGTGTATCCAGACGTATCCTTTTGGTAAGACAAGAATCCATCCGTTTTCTTCCTTTGTAGGCACCGTCTGACTGAAAACTCAGATATCACGAGTGTGAAAGACGAGGAATTGCCATTATTATTTCGGCCCAATGAGCACATGCAAGTGTGCAACGGGTTGTGAAGGCTTCAAGTCATGATGACAAGTGCGAATCAGCAACCTGTATCATAGCACGGCCTATTATCATTCTGTTCAATAATTTGGAAGCTGCCGCGCGTGTAGAACCAGTAGCGATAGGCACCCAAGGCATCAGGATTGCTGGGATCCAGCGGATGGAAGATGCCAAACGTGCCAGGATAGTGATAGGTGGTTTTATAATTCTGATCGTGGCCGGGACATGGATCACTTTGATACTTGGCAAGCGTTAACGCCCAGATGCCCCATTGGTAGTTCCAGGGGTATTTACCGGCATCACTATCATGGCGGTCATCGTTGATGCGGCCGTTCGGGTAGTAGAGCACCGCGTTATTTTTGGCGTAAGTTTCCCACTCGCAGATCTCGTCACCATGATCATAGGCCGTATTTTTCACCACCCTGTCATGGCCCGTGTACGGAAGGTGTTGAACAACGAAGTTGGTGGGGAGGAGCTTCGCGTACAGTTCGCGCTGGACCGCCCGATCATAGCCTTCCAAAAGCAACCCGGTGACATTGTCGTCCCATGGAATCTGGCCGGCAAGCAGTGGCGCGGCCAGGGTCTTGAGCCGTCCCCAGTCGGTCACGAGGCGATCGAATTCACCTCCAAGAGAGACCAGGGTGGCCGAGAATTGATCCGCCAATTGATTCGCCAAATCCCCAGCCGCTATTTCCTGGTTCTCCTGTGCCTGCAGGGGCGTGCCGGCCGGCGAATTGGTATGAGACGCGGCTTGATTGGCAATTGCGGTGCCGACGGTCAGCGCGACCTCGGTGCCGGCCGCCACAATCCCGCCTCCGGGAATCGCATTGAGCAAGCTGGACCCAATACCGAAGACATCACTCAATATGCCTGTCCATGAGGCGGCATGCGCCGGGGTGGTGAGACCGACTTGCAGATTCTCTAAAACCATGTCGCCATCGTCTTGCAATAGCAGCGACACGTTGGCCTGCTGATCTTGGTACAGGCCAACAATATTGCTTTGGAAGAGGCGCGCCAGCGTGACGTATTGAAACTCGGTTGTGAGCTGCTGCACCATAGCCCCGAAATCTGCGGGACTGGAATTGGGGATTTTCGAGGGGTCGTAGGTCAGTTGTGGCAGTTTCGCCAGCCAGATATCGGGCGAGATGTTAAGGTTGACATAGACTGCGCGAATATCGGCGCAACACAGCTGACGGCTGATCCAATCGTAGACGGCCTTCGATCCCGCCGGATCGGGTCCGGGGAACGGCCAGGGCGTAGGATTCAGCAACGACGCCGACAAGATATCCGAGATCGTCGTCTTGCTCAGGTTGAGGCGGTGTCCGAACGATGCCGGACTGTAGAACCCCTGATTGTTCATACGCAGGAACCCTTCCATATCTGCGCCATGGCCCGCCCCGGTTGGAGGCGGAAATGCCTCCGTTTCACGCGCGATGATGGAGCTCATCTCGGCGCCCACCTGAGCTAGACCCGTGTCCGTGCTTTCTCCTCCGACACCGTCAACAAACGACCCGACCAGGGTGTAGTCGTCATACTGGAATGGCTGGACCTGGGGGTTGTTGGCGAGATAGAAGACCTGCTGTGTTCCCCCCAGATTTCTGATCAACTGCGAAGCTTTGTACCAATTGGCACGCGCCGCACAGGGCTCGTGGGTAACGGGCTGGCAAAAATAACTCGTATCGCCAAACGCGGCGACGAAGAAGAGATAGCCATAGGATTTGTAACCGGTGATCGTGTCATACAGCATATTGACTTCACTCGCGTCACTCGTGCTGGGATAGGTCTGGTTTTGGACCTCGCTTAAATCCTTGCTATTCAAAATCAGGAGATGGAAACCGCCCTTGGCCCCGTTTAATGAACGCGAGGCATACGGAATACCGTCCACGATGATGGTATGAGTCTGCCCATTGGGCCCATCGGCGTCCGTTGCGGTAGAAAAGCTGATCAGTCGGTCATTTCGTGTGAAGGTATAATTATGGTGGTTGTCAGCAATCAGAGCGCCGGCGATGTTGCCGAGTTGTGACGGCCTCGCTCCCTTGGGTGCGGTGAAGGACGTATTGGGAAAGCCGAGACTGTCACATGCCGGACTACCGCCGCCATAGTTGGTGCCACTGCACGTTAAGCTTTCAAAAAAAGTACCTGGGGGTGGTGACGGTGGCGAGGACGTGGGTCCGAAGGGTACTTTATTTGATACGGAAGAGAACGCGATTTGCGCTGAACTCCCGTTGGCGTAGGCAAGTCTCGCGGAAAGACCTAGCCCATTCAGCATATTTTTAAAGGATTCGCAATCCTTTGGAAAATCATGACGATAAGCCTTAGAGCACGGAGTAAAGCCAATGGTTCCAAGACTTTGGATAAGTAGAATGCACCCGGCAGAAAGACAGTGTTCAGGCGTATAGACTACTGATTTATACAGCGGTGAATCGTGCCACCGGCCATCACTGGAAGGCCGCTGATTAACTACCGAAACATTGGATATTACCGACAAATCCCAGCGCCTCATAAAGACGACCTGGAAACCGGCATTCGAACCGTCGCTAGGGACGGACGCCGGTATCAGCGTAGCTGCCGTGGGATCGTCCGGATCCTTGTAGAGCGCGATACGGTAATCCGTAGCCTTGTCGCCTGAGCCGGTGACCACACGGGTCTTAATGGGGACCAGCAGCGGCAGATTGGCCGCAGCGGAACTGTCACTCTGATGCTCATCAAGAAAAAAATGACTGCTTTCCCGGTGCGCTCCTGATTTTACGACAATCTGATTTTTGCCCCAATTGACCAAGGGCCGGTCGACCTCGGCCCGGCGAACACCTTCGCGGTCGGTCTCACCAAACCGCGAAGTAATGTCAACGCCATCCAGCAATACCTGCATGGCCTTTACCGCATGAGGTGCCACGCGTACCTGGATGGTAATGGGTGTCGTGGTATGCGCCGAGGCATTCATTGGGGACATGATCATGATAGATTTTCTCTGCGATGTATCGGTACTGGATTCCGCCAGCGAAATTGAGCTTCTGGTACATGCCTGCAGCAGAAGGCAGAAACACATGACGTAAAGGTACAACCGACGATTTTTCACATTATCCTCCGCTACCTAACAGAACTCGTGAATCGGTATATTTTTTTCGCGCACGTGGGCATCAAAAACTGATTGACGCAATTTTCAAACACTTGATCGAACACGTACCCCGGCAAAAAATAACGAAAAAAACAAACAGAATCAATCAATTTTGGACATTATTCGTCACGAATAGATGCCTGCAAGGAGCTTGAAAAAGGACGGTAGGCGTGAGGGCGCAAACTTGATGGTGGTACGGTCAGCGTCAATCCTTTCGAGGTTCATCAAGTTTCAGCAGATGGTGCCGTATTTGATGTCATTCCATACTCTCTCGTAGAGGTGATAGCTCACTTTGTGAGTTTGTCGATGAACATCTACAAGCCTCCTTTTAAACAGCGATCCTTCTAGAGAACCTCAAATTTCAAAACAAACCCGTTTCCATCAGGAAGGATCAGACAACTTTAATCCCGCAATGCCCACAATAATGAGAGTAATACAGAATAATCTGACCGCATTTTTCGGCTCATCAAATAGGAGAATACCCAGGAGAACCGTGCCCACGGCACCAATACCCGTCCACACCGTGTAAGCGGTTCCCATCGGAATTACCCGGAAAGCCAACGACAGGCACATCATACTCACGGCCATGGCCACCACGGTGCCAATACTCGGCCATAACCGGGTAAACCCATCCGTATATTTCAATCCCGTGGCCCAGATAATCTCAAAAATTCCTGCTACCACCAACAACGTCCACGCCATAGACCTCTACTCCTTCCTCTTCTCTGCCTTTTACATTGAATGTCATCACCCATTCTAAAAATCATTCACAACCGAAAGAGATTATCCCAAAAAGAAGAAGCCGGGAACACTTAAAAAAACTTAGCCTGGAATGAAAGAAAACTGAGAGTGCTTCAGACTTCAAAGGCCTCCAGGTTTACCAGAACAATAAGGACGGAGTTGAAGGTTTTGTCCCCCTTGGCACAAAGTCGGTTGATCTTTCTTCTTTTGTGGCTATTCTATAAAAAGAACAAACTTCCAAAAGAAAATGTTTGTGAATTTAAAGGGAGAATCAGTGTATAATAAAGAAACTCCCTGATTTTCAGGGAGAAAAGGTTGAACGTTAACAAGGGGGTGACTGGCTTCGACGGGAATCAAGAGGTCAACAGAGCGTGTCGAGCTCTCGGAGTCTCGTAAAACCTTCGGGAAAACATTAAGTGCCAACGATAACTTGGCTCTCGCGGCTTAATTGACCGCGACGTCCCTCCTCTCTTTGCCTGCGGGTGAGGAAGGGGCGTCACACTGCAGGCTGGTCCAATGCCGGTGCTCAGCGGCGGCGGACGAGAACATTCTGGGCTAGCGGGTGCTCTAAGCCGGTCGGTGGGCGTGGGCAACTGCGAATAACAAATCATCGGCTACACACGTAGGGCTGTTGCGCTGAATGTTCTCGGACAGGGGTTCAATTCCCCTCACCTCCACCAATCGGTCCCTGGATCATACGATCCAGGGACCTTTTTTTTGAAGACCTGGCTTACAATGCCGCACATGTTGCAATGGTTTATCAAACCCTAAAAACCCTATGAGCGTATGGGGTAAGATATACCGCGAGGCTCATCGATGGTGAGGGAACCATTACCCTTTGCATCAAATCTCAGGATTGTCTAAGCATTTGGAAGAAATCAGCATATGCCCGCACACACTTCAAGACTGGGACTGCAGGGGGATGATAATTTGTGATTATCAGACAAGGCATCTTCCGACTTTCGATTTCGAAACTCAAATAATATGCCTATTTTCCGTAATCATGTACATATCCAAATAGAACACGCAATCTCTGTATGACGGACAAATTACTGACAAAGCTTGAAATTCTCTCCGATGCGGCAAAATATGATGCATCGTGTGCTTCAGGGTCTGCGGGAAAACGACAAGCGAAAAAAGGCGAGAAGGGCGTTGGTTCGCTTACCGGCGGCTCAGGAATCTGTCACAGCTTTACACCCGATGGGCGTTGCGTTTCCTTACTAAAGATTTTGATGACCAATTATTGCATTTATGATTGCCATTATTGCATCAATCGAGTTTCCAGCAACGTTCGCCGGGCCCGCTTTTCGGTGCAGGAAGTTGTCGACCTCACTTTAAACTTTTATAAACGCAATTATATTGAAGGGCTGTTTTTAAGCTCCGGCATCATTCATACGCCCGATTATACGATGGAAAGCATGGTTCGGATTGCCAAAACTTTGCGCGTAGATTATGAGTTCAGGGGATACATTCATCTCAAAACAATACCTAATGCTTCACCGGAGCTTCAGACAGAAGCCGGGCTATACGCAGATCGTCTGAGCATCAATGTTGAAATGCCCACCCAATCGAGCCTTAATAAATATGCGCCTGAAAAAGACTTAATGGCGATTACAGGCGCGATGAATACACTAAAAAATAAAATTTCCGAACATCGATCTTCCAGGACACTGAGCGGAAAAAAACTTCCGCGGTTTGCTCCTGCCGGACAATCAACGCAAATGATCATCGGAGCGGACGGATCGAACGATAAAACTATTCTTGACTGCAGCGTTAAGCTTTACAAAGGCCAGAATTTGCGGCGGGTGTATTATACCGCCTTTTCGCCTATTCCGGATCCATCGAAAATCCTCCCGGTTAAACCTGCACCGCTCATCCGGGAGCATCGGCTGTATCAGGCCGATTGGCTATTGCGGTTTTACGAGTTTAAAGTTGATGAAATTTTGCAAACCACGCATGATGGAATGTTGGACTTGGCCTATGATCCAAAACTGGCCTGGGCATTACACAATCGTCAAATATTTCCCGTAGATTTGAACAGAGCCGATAAACATCTTTTGCTCCGCGTGCCAGGACTTGGAGTGCGAACAGTGGAAAAAATTCTCTCTATCCGACCTCACGCCAATATTTCGTGGGCGGATTTGACCAAAATGCGTCTGCCGCTGGACAAGCTTAAACCCTTTATCACCGTAACAGATTATAAACCTGCCATACATCTTCTGGATGCAGAGAATCTGGGGTTGATCTTGACAAAACCACAACAGATGCAGCTGTTTGGTTCTTACGGTACAGACCCAGCACACGATGAAACACATTTCCATTCTTAATATTCCAGGATACCAAGAATGGCGCGAGGCAGCGAGAAACGCGTTGATACACGACATCGCGCCTGAACAAATTTTGTGGACGACAGGACAGGACCGACAAGTAGATCTGTTTAACGCCACCCGTCCCGGTGACGAAAAACAAGCCGATGCGACTGAGAAAGATTCATTTGATCGGTTCCTCACCAAGAGGCCGCCTAGGCCCGTGCATGTTCCACAAACGTTTTTAAAGCTTTGTGAGATGACACTTTGCCATCAGAGCCCGGAAAGATTCTCTCTCTGTTATCGCGTCCTTTGGCGCTTAGCGAATGAAAACAAACACCTTCTAAATTTCAAAACCGATAACGATCTTTTACGTTTGAACGTCCTCTTCAAGGCGGTGCAACGGGACGCTTATAAAATGACGGCCTTTCTACGTTTTCGTCAAATTACCCATAATGGCACCGAGCATTTTATAGCCTGGTATGAACCTGAACATTATGCACTTGAGCTGAAACTTGATTTTTTCAAAACGCGTTTTAAAAATATGCGTTGGTCAATCTTGACACCCTATCGTGCCGCGCATTGGGACACAAAATGTCTCACGTTGGAGGACAATCCCGATCCGTCTGTCTACCCCCGAGAGGACAATATTGAGAAATATTGGCTGACATATTACGCAAGTATTTTTAATCCGGCGCGTCCGAAGAAGAACGCAATGTTGGCACAAATGCCGAAAAAATACTGGAAGAATATGCCAGAAACGGATCTTATTGAGAAAATGCTGATGAAATCCGAAGCCCGGACCCGCGAGATGCTAGAGAAACCGTAAGCCGTAGGACTTTGGAAACCGTTGGAGTGTGACCACCTTCTTCACTCAATCATATCGGCCTCCCCCGTTTTCACGATCAAGTGAGTAAAACGTTTCTCCTCCTGTGGCCGCCGTTCAAGTTTCAGACGTCGCACCTGGGATGCGGAAGAGGCCAACTACTCCAGCCTAATAGAGATCCAGAAGACCCGCTAGTCGTCAGATGATGGGGCACTCGGAGCCGCATTCGATGCTAGCCACCACGCATCCCACGTGGAAAGGCATAGTCTGACCACACTGAAAAGCATGGAACACCCGTCCCGTCCCCTCCACCAATCGGCCTCTGGATCACACGATCCAGAAGCCTTTGTTTGTCCAGCCCACCTCCTACAATGGCACAGGGAATTTCATGACCTACCTAGCTGTAAAATCACTGTCACCCCTGGATGCAGGCTATCTCGCGGGAATAATCGATGGAAGAGGCACCATCACCCTCACGCAAAGAAATAAAAATAAACAGCGAGGTTTGGTCGTAACTGTCAGTAGTACGGAAATGAGCATTCACAATTAAATTCAATTAATAATCCAAAGGCTTTTCTTCCCGGAAACCTGTTCCGGTTTAAAATGATTGGGGTCTTTTCTTAAAAGAACAAAGAAAAAGATGACTCGTGATTCGTTTTTCTCAGGGCTCCTTCCATCGACATTAGCCATTCCCCTATTTTTTCGTTGCCATGTCCTGCACATCCGGCACCCGGCTCTCATCTTTCTCACCTTTGCTACCAGTCAGATCAACTGAAAGTTTTTTCCTTTTTTGTGATCCCCTCTCTCTAGTCCTTTAGACGTATTTTGTTCAATTTTTTGCTCCTTCCCCGTGGCTTTATCTGAAAACAGATGAAGTGAAAACCATACTCGATGGAGGGTAACCCATACAGTAGTGAGGCATGAGCATTCAAAAGAATTTTTGGAATTATAGTTTCACGCAAGCCATTGTATTTTAATGTTTTTTAGTGCATTTTTTTATTATTTTCTGAACGTAATTTTAATTTTGGTGAAATTATTAGAAATTCTTCATAAATTCACCAGGCAGAACGGTTACTTTTAGTCAATAAAAACAATATGTTAGGCGAGTGAGTTTTACATAATATGGGGAATGATTTTTGCTCATTTAGGCGGTCCTGTGGGTAGTTAGAGTTATTCTCCCAAGATGATTCGAGGGAGAGCGTGGTTAACCTTTTATTAATTTTGGAGGGCTGAATCATGGTTAAATTATTCACTGTTTTACTGACCTTACTTGTTGCCTTGTCCTTCGGCGGAATGACCTTCGCCGGGTCCTTGGCTGACAATTCGTCCATTCAGAACACTTTCCCCTTGGGCGCGGATGGGGATAAGGATGACCATGGCGATAAAGGTGACGACAAAAAGATGGACGACAAAAAAGACGATGAAAAGGATGGAGAAAAAGGCGAGAAGTAGTTTTTTTGCCTGGTCTACATAAATTTTCTTTTAGTCTGATTGAAGAACGACCTTCCAGGGCTTATCCTGGAAGGTCGTTTTTTTATGGGACATGTTTTCGTAATTCAAATCTAGCCGGTCTTTACCAATCAGCCCCTAGCCGATCCAGCACAACCTGATGCACAACCGTATAGTATCCCAATGTGGCCAAAAACACGGCGGTTTCGGCTACATCATAGGGACTGATTTTTTCACTATTAAAGATTTCTTCAGGCGTCGCATCCACTAATTCATCTGCCACACCACCCGGGCAGATCGCACTTACCTTGATATGAAAGGCACGTCCTTCATCGGCCAGTGATTTGGTCAAGGCCAGGATGCCATGCTTTGAAGCGCTGTAGACGCCTGTTCCTGCCCAGGCCTGAACGCCGGCTACACTGGAGATATTGATGATAAGCCCGCCACCCTGCTTTTTCATATGTTGGAACCCGGCTCGACAACAGAAAAAGGTTCCCCGCAAATTGGTACCCACCACCTCATCAAACATTTTTGTGGATGTGTCAGCCACCCGTCCTCCTCCAACCACCCCGGCATTATTGACAAGAATATCGAGGCGCCCAAAGCGCCTAACGGTCTCCTGCATGAGCGCATCGACTTGTTCTTCCTGCGAAATATCCGTTTTTTGAGCATGGGCTGTTCCGCCACCCTCTTGTATCTGTGCAACAGTCTTCTGACATAAATCGAATCGTCTGGCGGCCACCACCACCGTTGCTCCATCTTCTCCGAATCGAAGGGCAATGGCCTTTCCTATCCCGCTGCTGCTTCCCGTGACCACCGCGATTTTCCCTTCCAACCGTTTCATAGCTATCTCCTTTTTTAGGCCTCTCTCACCATACTGTTTCAGCCTCTTTGCCGAACCGGACGCTTCCATTGACTGTAGACCACCCCGTCAGTCCAGGCCAACCATGCTGAGACGACAGACATACAAAAACCTTCTCGAAAGGCTGGGCTTCATTTCAGAGAAACGATTTTACTGAATGAATTGAGCGCAACCCCACCATAAGCGGACAGGGAGTAGAGAGGGCTCCTTCGGCCAACAAAGAGAGGCGTTATGCCTGTCGCCCATTGTCCAGACCCCGACACGTTGAGCTGGAGCCCTTCCCCACCCGATTGCTTTTTCATTTTTCAAAACCCGATAACCCGCATAACTGGAGAATTCTCAAGGTTGTTTCTGGAAAACCGACAAGTCGAGACATGGCTCACTCTACGATCACGCCAATTGCACAAGAAGAGAGGGAAACCCTCCGTTCCTTCCTCGCCGGTCAATTGGAACGAGGAAATCTGGATCTTCCTCTCTTGCCCGTAGTGGCCAATCGAGTTCTTCTGCTTTCAAACGATCCCGATGCGGACGCCTCAAAGCTGTCTTCCTTGATTCAACAGGACCAGGCCCTTGCGGGACAAATCCTTCGCATTGCCAATTCCCCTGCCTATGCGACTCGCACCCCGATCGTCTCGCTTCAACAAGCCATAACATGGTTAGGGTTGACAATGTTGGCCGGGTTAGCGTTTTCGGTGTCGGTTCAGAGCGGCGTATTTCATACGACCGGCTATGAGAAAGAAGTACGGAACCTCTGGCGGCACGCCTTAGCAACAGGGCTTTTTGGAAAGGAAATCGCCAGACGAATCCGTCATAATGTGGAAAACGCATTTTTGTGCGGACTCCTGCATGGAATCGGAAAACCCGCCATTCTTCATCTGCTCTCCCAATCCCCAGACAAATCAGCGGAACCGGTTTCCTGGACCACCGTTGAATCCCTCTTCGAAGAGTTTCACGTCATGGCCGGCTCTAAATTAGCTGCTGTCTGGCAGCTGCCCGATCCGGTTCAGGAAACGATCCGTTACTGCCAGGACGACCACTACCATCAAGATCTATCTCCGACAAAGGGAGCCATGATCACCTGCCTTGCTCATCATTTGGCCTCTGTCATGCTTGGCGATTCAACGCATAACGAAGATACCTTGCTCTCACTTCCCGTCGTACAGGATCTGAATTTTTACCCTGAAGACATGGCGGCCCTTCTGGAATTGCGTGACCCCCTCAAGGCAAGCGTGGAGTGTTTTTTGCCATGACGTTACCTACTTCATTTGATCTTATGGTGATCGGAAGCGGCCCGGCAGGCCAAAAAGCCGCCATTCAAGGCGCCAAAGCAGGAAAGCAGGTAGCCCTCATCGAGCAAACCCGAGAGGTGGGAGGGGCTTGCGTCTATCAGGGCACCATTCCCAGCAAAACGTTACGGGAAAGCGCCCTTCAAATGGTGAGATTTCTCCAGGCGACTGAGGTCTTTGAATTCCGCATGCGCGACGATATCAAAATCACCAACTTGATGACCCGCTTGGACCGGGTGGTGCGCGCGCATGGGAAGTTCATGAAGGACCAACTCACTCGAAATGGGATCCACTGCTTTCATGGTCGCGCTGGCTTTACATCCGACCATGAAATACGAATCCAAAAAATTGACGGCACTGCCGCCCTCATCACGGCTCCGATTATCATCATCGCCACCGGCTCGCGCCCACGCGTCCCTGACAATATTCCCATCGACCATGAACATATTCTGGATAGTGACTCCGTTCTCTCCCTGGTGTATTTGCCGAAATCCCTGACCGTGTTGGGAGGTGGCGTCATCGCAAGTGAATACGCCTCAATTTTTGCCTTGCTGGGAGTGCAGGTCACCATGGTGGATACGGCAGACCGCCCGCTCAAATTTTTGGATCAAGAACTCACCGATGAATTTTGCGAAGCGTTTGAGAAAACCGGAGGGCATTATCGGGGTGGACAAAAAATCGACACAGTCCAGTGGGACGGATGTTCTAAGGTGACCACCATTTTAGAAAACGGTGAATCGCTGGAAAGTGAAAAAGTGCTGGTAGCTCTTGGACGAGTGGCCAATCTGGAACATTTAAACTTACAGGCCACCGGCATTGACCCGACGACTCGTGGGCTCATTTCGGTTAATAACCACTGTCAAACTACGGTTCCCCATATCTATGCCGTCGGTGACGTCATTGGCCCCCCATCGCTGGCATCCTGTTCCATGGAACAGGGCAGACGCGCCGTCTGTCATGCCCTGGGCCTCAACCCCGGCGGCGCTCCGGAGCATATACCCATGGGAATCTATACTATTCCTGAAATGTCGAGCGTAGGATTAAGCGAGCAGGAAGCCACGGCTAAGTATGGTGGAGCCACAGTGGGAAGAGCGAGGTTTCATGAAATTGCACGAGGACAGATCTCCGGCATGACCAATGGATTGCTCAAAATGGTCGCCGACCCAAAAGGCGAACACCTGTTAGGTATTCATATTGTCGGGGAAGGGGCAACCGAACTGATTCATATTGGCCAATTGGGATTGCTTCACCATATGCCTATCGACCGATTCATTGATAACATTTTCAACTTCCCGACTCTCGCCGAAACCTACCGCGTCGCCGCCCTCGATATCGCCAAACAACGTCAGCGCTAACAGCTGGCTTCTTGAATTTGTATTTTATTTTCGCAGTGTTGAAAAAAGCCGCCAGCGGGGTACTCGCCATTTTTTCGTGCTCACGTACTGGATGTACGCTCTGCGCGCAAAACAAAAGTTGTGCCCTTCAGGACACGGCAGGCAATTTGCGGCCTTGCTGGACGGACTTTTTTGAAGAGCCCGAGGCCTCTGATATGCAAGGTGCCCGTGGGTCAGTATGCCCTTGAAAAATAGTAGTATTCAACTCTCCCAGTGTAGAAGCCGTCATCAGTGTAATGATGAACAATTCGGCCGTTGAAAGAAAAACAAGATGAAGCGGGAAGACCTTAACGGCGGAGCGCTATCCCCATGATGGCAGGAATTTTCTCAAATGCCCTCAGAACCGATAGCTGAGCTCGTACAAGTGCAGATCCACTCCCCGATTATTAGACCCGTAGAGTGCCGCATCAGAAATATGATGAAATCGCCATCCCAGTGATATATTCCAGGGAAGATGATAGGTAATACCGGCATGCGCCACAATTTGAACCGGTCCGCCAATATCCTGCCGACCATATTTTTCCCTACTTAAATATGCCCCACCACCGCCAATGTCGAAGGTGAGTCTCCAATCTGTCTGCGTAAAGGCCAACCCGGGACTGACCTCCCCGATGAACCCGGCATCTCCGGCAGCCCTCAACGTCCCTGCGGCAACATTAAGCCTAAAACGAATATCCCACCCAGAAGAAAATTCCCAACTCCAAGGAGCTCCAATAACCGCAAATACGTCGTATTGCTGAAAATCTTCCTTTTCAGACGGCGGAATACCTAACGTGTCAGAATTTAATCCTCCCCGTACCCCAACAGAGAGCAATTCAATCTCTTTTGTATGGCCTAAGCCCGAAAAAATTACCGTGAGCCACACTATTATCCCAAGAATGCCGAGTATGGTAGTTGGGAATTTTGACACAGTTTTACATCTCTCCACAGTTGGTCCTTTTGTTGGGTTATAACAACGGCAAGTCATGCCACCACTTGACAATATCTTGCATGCCCCCTGGTTTGAGACTGCATGGTCTTTTCCTTCAAACTTAGGACTTGAGACCATAGCGACGGCTTTCACGGTCTTTCCACACGTGACCTCTCTGCTTGCAGCCGAAATCTTATGAAAAAAAATTACAAGAGGGGATTGAGAAAAGAATGCCAAGGGTACGGTGAGAGGGTAAACACTGACGGCAATATATCATATTCTCATGAGTCTGTCGTCCCCTGATATTTTTTTTTGGCAGCAATCGCTCTCAATGAACCTTCCGAATTCTTTTAAGGCGGTCCATCCAGAGTAAGAGTGTGGTTGCATATTCCCTTTTCTTTTATAAAAGCCTACCAGGTCTTCTTCACTCTGACAAAAATTTTGTTGGTTAGCCAATGCCAGGGGCTAGATCTTCATCAAGCCGCTCCTTTTGAGACTCGTTATAGGCCTTCTCGGCATCCTCTAACGCCGTGGACCGTTGAATTTCCAAGACCTCTTTGGGAGTGAGATATTTTAATGCCGTCGCTCCAAGCACCTTTTGCTCAGCAGTGCCCTTTAATTGAATATGAATCAAGGCATCTGCCCCCATACGCTGCGCCTTCTTCACAAGGGCAAAATGGAGTTCATCCCAATTGACTTTCGATTTATCAGAAGATTGTTCTACCTCTATTTCATCCAACGTTTCATAGGGAACAATAGGCACTTCCTCAAGTATTTCAACAACTTTATTGAGAAAAGCATGGTCATCGGGGGTGGGGACATCTTCAGCAACAGGTTCCGGGCGTGGAAATCGGGCCACCTCCACATCAAAATCTTTCAGTCGCATGGCCGCCAAGGCCGCCTCGTGGGGATTACTGCTTTCTGATAACCGTTTGAGTTTCTCCACTCGTGCAAGGGCTTCTTGGAGACTCATTCTCGCCCCAGGTTTTCGCAGGGCATTCACTGGCATTGCACAACTCCATGATCGTGTAGCATAGACCTTCCGACGCTCTTTTCAAGAAAAAGGAAATCGGTCATTTGAGGTAACTTTAAGTCCTGAATGACGACGAGCATGCCCAATAGCAGACGACCTCAGCTTTTGGAGTGTTTTTCTACCTGTCCAGGATTCAAGTTGTCAAATGATCTTTTGGCAAGGTAAGAAAGGCTCCATACGCTGTTCACTTCCCCTGGGGTCTTCCTACCCAGGGGCTGATCATCCAACATCGCGAAGGGATGAATTTGGTGCTGGCCTGAAGCCACCGAAGATCTTGATTGACCTCGATTGATCAGCAAACATGCTCTTCTGAATATAATGGAAATGGGATTTTTTCTTTGCCTATAGAAACCAATGTGGATTGAGCCCTGGTTCTCTGAAAGTTTTTATGGGGTCAATTTACAATGGTACGGTAAACCAGGTCAGCCCAAATAATCTAACTCTCCCATATTGCACATTGGCTTATTCCAATTTCCGCTCTGGAATTGTGTACCAATCTTGGTGGTGTCTATAATGAGTGGCTTGACTGGGGGTATGGTATGACCTCACGATTGTGTGGAGTTCCCCATACCATCCAACCTAATTCATACGAAGAAGATGGGAAGAAACCGATTTTCCCTGGCACCATTCAGGGTGAAAAAGGCAATCCACCAGAAATGTTCAGAAGGTAAGGAGGAAACTAATGAGTCTAGCAGATAACAAATGCGTACCTTGCCGTGGGGGCGTACCTCCGTTGGAACCTCAAAAAATCCAGGACCTCCTTGGTCAATTAGAAACGGGATGGGTGCTCAATGCTCAAGGTCATATTGAGAAAACCTATACTTTTGACAACTTTGCAGATGCCTTGGCATTTACTAATCGAGTAGGAAATGTGGCGGAACTTGAGGGTCACCATCCTGATATATATTTGGCCTGGGGAAAATGCAAGGTAGAAATCTGGACTCACAAGATTCAAGGCCTCACCGAAAGTGATTTTTATTTAGCCGCCAAAGCTGATCGCGCCTTTCACCTTCCTGCTGCCTATTGAAGGCTCTTATGGCCACCAGCCCGATTTTAATTCACCCGGTCGCTTCAGAAGCAAAACGAACCCAGACTGCGGCCTCTCAGGGCACCATCGATTTCCGAACTTTCGGTACGAAGGTCGCACTGGTAACCATGCCATTTAGTTATTCGAAATTTCCCTCGATCCAATTAGGGACCCTCTCGTCCTTACTAAAAGCGCAGGGGATTGGTGCCCAAACCTATCATTTCAATCTCCAATTCGCCCATAAAATCGGGGTACCGTTATATGAAATCTTATGCGAAAAACGTGGCCTATTTGGCGAATGGCTGTTCTCTGCACTCCTGTTTCGGAATAATCCGAAACACAGGGAATATCCTATGGTGTTCAAACCCATCTTCGAAGACACGGCTCGGGAAGCCGGCTGTTCAATCAGTCATTTAGAAGAAATTGCCCGGTCGATTGCTCCTCAATTTTTAACCTGGTGCCTGACATCAGTGAATTGGAGTCAATTCGACGTGGTGGGCTTCACCTCCACATTCGATCAAAATGTCGCCAGCCTGAGTCTGGCCAAATTGATCAAAGACGTCTATCCCGATGTTCGGATTGTTTTTGGGGGGGCAAATTTCGACGGAGAAATGGGGCTGGAACATTTTCGGGCATTTCCCTGGATTGATTACGTCGTGATCGGAGAAGGTGAACAAGCCTTTCCTCCATTGGTGCAACGCATCCTCCTGGATGATGAAACGGATATTCCTCCCGGAGTGGCCTTTCGATGTGAAGGACAGATCAACTTTACCCCCCAGGAATCCTTATTCACCAAGTTTTCAGAAACGCCCCCACCCGATTACGACGATTATTTTGCAGAGCTCCAGGAATTAGCCAAGCAGGGATCCACCGGATTGAACCGGATTCTGCTCTATGAAGGATCTCGCGGGTGCTGGTGGGGAGAAAAACATCATTGCACCTTTTGCGGATTAAATGCTCAAGCGATGGAATTCCGCGCAAAAAATCCTGCTCAGGTCGCCTCAGAATTGGACTATCTTTCCAGCCGCTATGACACCACCCGTTTTCGCTTGGTCGATAATATTATTGATATGAAATATGTGGACGGTGTCTTTGGGCAACTGGCCCAAGAACATGTGGACCTGGACGTGTTTATGGAGACGAAAAGCAATCTCAATAAACGCCAAATTCAGACACTGGCGAAGGGTGGGGTTAAATGCATGCAACCGGGCATCGAAAGCTTGAGTCCGGCGCAACTAAAGGAAATGGATAAGGGTGTCAGCCCACTACAAAACATTGAATGCTTAAAATGGAGCCGATATTACAATATTGACCTTTCCTGGAATATTTTATTGGGCTTTCCACAGGAAACAGATACCGATTACCAACACCAAATCGAGCTCATTCCCTCATTGATCCACCTGCAACCTCCAGAATCCACGGCCAAACTCTGGCTCGAACGGTTTAGTCCATATTTTAAATGGCCTGAACGCTATGGTATTTGCCGAACAGGACCGGGGTTAGCCTATGCCTATGTGTATGACGAACGGCAGGTTGATCTCAACAAAATCGCTTATGATTTTGAGTACACAATCGATTGGAAAGTCGATCCACATCTCTATAAGGAACTCGTCAGACTTGTGGAAGAGTGGAAACAGCGATATCACTCTTCTAATCGGCCCTTTCTCTTCTTTGCAAAAGCCTTGAGCTATCTGACCGTTTATGATGGGAGAGGCTTAACTCCGACGAGCGAACGATTTGAAGGACCACAGGCCTTCATCTTAGAATTTTGCAATGAGCAACCCAAGTCCGTCGAACAGATTCGTAAAGCCTTGCAGAGTTGCTCCTTTCCAGGATCGGAGGAAGACATTATCGTGCCCATTACCGATATCCTCACGACATTGCAGGGGAAAAGACTAATGCATGAGGAAAGGGGCCGGTATTTTACTCTGGCCCTGCCGGTCAATCCTCATCGTTGACATTTTTGCCTAACAACTGGAATAAAAACGCCACTCGCATTCACAAGCCACCGTATTTTTTTCTTCTTTTCATACACTTACTTTTTGGTGCGGTTCGTGCAGGATTTCTACCCATCGAACAATGTCAAAAAATCATGAATTTGTTTGACAATTTTTTCTTACGAGGGTAGCCTATTAAGTTGTGCACAGATTTGCCGAAAACTCTTATAAAATGAGCCACTTAGATAAAACATTACAAGTTCACCGCTCCTTCATGCCTTTGCGAGCTGCTGGTTTTGCCCGCAACGTACTGGTTGGCTTCAGTGTGACTTTGATCACGTTAACTCTCTGTCCTCAACCAACACGGGGAGAAACCTCTTTTTTACCTCCCAATGATTCCACTGAGACCCTTACGTTTAATTATGCAATTGCGAATAGCTACTCTCGCCCAGCAACCCCAATTGAGGCTCAACCGTTTGAGACGAGCACAAACCAGACCAATCAACAATCGTCTATCCTCATAAAACAAACTGGGGAAACTCCAGGCATGCCAGGGTTACCTACCAAGGATGACCCGAATCAGTCATCTGCAGAAGCCCTAGCTCGAACCCCAGAAAACCAGATTCAATCATCGAATCCTGTAAAACCCGTTGTTCCCTTATCAGTTGATGTTTCTCAGGAATCTAACGCTTCCCAAGATCAACGGATATTTTTATCTGACGAGAACAAATTTGAAGCCCTCGACACTCAACCTCAATTTTCAATTAACGCCTCCACAAAATTACGTTTTTACCCTGCTGACTCATCTGAGCAACGGTCGCAAGTTGCCCTAGCTCGATTTGCCAAAGTTTTCGATCAAACATGGGAAGCGCCCCACCAGAGAAAGCCTGGGACTTATGGCACCATTCCCCTTGTTCTGAACGATGCCGTAGAGAAAAATCTTGAATATTTTCAGTATGGAATTCATGAACGATTTCAATCGTATCTTGACCGCTTTCATCATTACCAAGATCTTGTAGAACCCGTTTTTCGTGAACTGGGCCTCCCGCCGGAACTCATGTATCTCTCACTCGTTGAGAGTGGGTTCAACCCACGTGCATTTTCTCGATCACGTGCTTCCGGCCCCTGGCAATTTATGAAAGGGACTGGGCGTGTGTATGGCCTCGATGTCGACTGGTATTTGGATGAACGGCGGGATCCGATTAAATCCACAGTTGCTGCCGCTCATCATCTTCGAGATTTATATGACCAATTTGGCTCCTGGCCTTTGGCCCTGGGGGCGTATAATGCGGGAAGCGGAAAAATTTCGCGGGCCATCAAAAAAACGGGCACCCGTGACTTTTGGAAGATTCGACGGTCACGCTATATAAGACGTGAAACCAAAGACTATGTGCCTCGATTTATTGCAGCAACCCTTATTGCCCAAAATCCTACAGCCTATGGATTCACGACTCCGGACGGTGATCGGCATGAATTTGAAGAAGTTCTGATTACGAAACGCGTTCATCTTTCAGCCGTCACCCAACAAACTGGTATTCCCGTTGAGGAACTCCAACGGCTGAACCCTGAACTTCGACGCAGTATCGTGCCCAGCCTTTCGACTCCTGGTTATTATTTAAAGGTACCCCTTGGAATGGCCTCGCTTGTTGAGGAACTCCATCCGACGCTCGCTGTCTGGACACAACCTCCTCCCCCACCAACCGAATGGCATACGGTCAGACGGGGAGAGAGTTTATCGGTTGTAGCCAAACGATATAGAATGAAAGTGAGTCAACTGAAAGAAATGAATAACTTGCGGAGCAATATAATACGAGTCGGAACCAAACTCCGGGTTCGTGGCGAGGGTAGTGACGATGATGCTGACTCGGAAATTACCTGGTATCGCGTTCGATCCGGGGATTCCCTGGGAAGCATTGCCACTCGATTTAGAAAATCCGTCAACTCACTGATGAGACTGAACAATCTCTCTAGCCATATTATTCATCCAGGAGATCGGTTACGCGTAAAAGGGGAACCTTCGGTCAGCCCTTCGAACAATAACAACTCTAAATGGTATAAGGTCAGACGGGGAGATAGTTTATGGACGATTGCCAGACAATTTAGTATGAGTGTGAACGATTTGCGAGCACTCAACAACCTCTCTTCCAGCATTATCCAAGCTGGCCACATGTTAATGGTCAGCCAATAACCCACCTAATCGGGTTAAACGACTGAACCCATACTATTTTCCCTCTCCTTTATCCTGAACTTGTGGATTTTCAGGACTGCTCTTCTCGGTTCCATCCAGGTCGTTTGTTTCCGAGGAAGGAGAATCTTTGGCTTCTTCGGGCGCTAATACCTCCACCCGAAGAGCGGCTTCCGAGGCAAACGGAGATAAAGGAAATTCCTGGATAACCTTTTTATACTGCTCCACCGCTTCACTAATATTATCATCTGACTCTGCAATCTTCGCCAGCTCAAAAACTACCTGGTCTTTATTTAACGCATGTGGATTGGAAAGCACTGCCTCAAAAGCTTTTAGGGCGGCCTCTCGATTGCCATTAAGTAAATAGGCAAACCCCAATCGTTGCTGAACTAATCCAAGGAGGATCTGATTTTGCCCATATTCCTTGACCCATGAAGTATAGACATCTATCGCCCCCTGGTAATTTTTCTCCTCAATCATGCTGTTTCCCAATAAAAATGAGGAGACTCCCGCGCTAGGCGTACCGGGAAATTGATCAAGGATGTCTTTGAACATGCCTGAAGCCTTTTGAATATTCTCTTGACCCTTTTTGACATCATCCATAGGACGATCCAAATAGACTGTTTGCGCCTGGCCTTCCAATTCCCAGGCTTGTTCTTGATTGTTTTGATTGAGCCAAATCAATGTCACTACCGCCACAATCACTGCCAGACTAAGAAAAATTCCTCCCCATACCAATGCCCGGTGCTCTTCGACAAAAAACAAAAACCGTTCTTTACTAGACAGAAACTGGGCTGGTTCCCCCATCGGAGATTTATTGCCAAGGTCCTTAATTTTATATCCCATAATTATTTTTCCCTCTCGTCACAGGACGACCCCATATTTTTTTTGCATGACGCATTGATCTAGGCGTGATGCCTTATACCCACGTGCCCTGATCATGTCAAACAGTATTCCACACTATTCCATTTGAGTTGACAAGGTCTAACTCACTGTTATAATAGAATAATTGCAGTGTTCTATTTTTAGGCGGATAGCTCAGCTGGCAGAGCGCTGCCTTTACACGGCAGATGTCGCAGGTTCGATCCCTGTTCCGCCTACCAAATATATTTTTTTGGCTTATGGTCTTCTTGATCTGATATATTACGAAATTCTTCATCGACTCCATTTCCTCTTTGAATGAATGCGTGGGCTATTTGCCCAAGATCAAAAAAATTTTCGGGGCCGTCGTTCAGCTAGGTTTAGGACGCCAGATTGTCAATCTGGAGGTCGCGGGTTCAAATCCCGTCGGCCCCGCCATACCTCATCTCGCAGTGGTTTATTTCTGTATCAATTATCCCCTGTTTAGATTCTGATCAGCCTAGAGGAGGTCGAAAAACAATCTATGACCTTTGCTGCCAATCCCTCTGAGTTCTTTGGATCTTTGGGCCTGCTATCAATTGTCATTCTTTTTATCCTGTCAATTTTTTCCGTGATTTCATGGGGAATCATCGTGAATAGATTCAGGCGATTTAGTCGCATCCGACAGGAAGAATCACAATTTCTACAATTGTATGAACAAAATCCCATCGACCAGCACACCTTAAGAAGCCAGGCTCAAACCTTAACTTACAGCCCAAGCTCAGTAGTATATTTGGGCATTACGGACCGCTTGCCAGAATCTTCCGATCTCTTCACCTCGAGACCTTCCATAGAAGGCAAACAGGCAGAGCGCTCCCCTAACCGACAGTATTTGGAAAAGGTCGCTCAATACATTATCCAGAACCAAATCGGTCAACAGGAAGCCTATTTACCTTTTTTGGCGACCACAGGAAATCTGACTCCATTTATTGGTCTCCTTGGAACCGTCTTGGGCATTATCAATGCCTTCCATGAAATCGGCCTTCAAGGTTCAGCGAGCATTGCCGCAGTTGCTCCTGGAGTTTCTGAAGCACTAGTGGCCACTGCTGCTGGACTATTTGCCGCAATTCCTGCTGTGATGGCCTACAACTATTTTCTCTCAAGAATTCGAAAAATGTCCTTCAGAGTCGAGGCGTTTACAATTGAATTTCTCAATACGATAGAAGAAGCGGAAAAAGCCTATGAGGTGGAAGTAACCCGATGACTAGTGGATCAAAGCCTCGGCAATTTCTCTCTGAAATTAATGTCATTCCTCTCGTCGATGTCGTCCTAGTTCTTTTGGTAATTTTCATGGTTACCGCCCCGATGCTGCATCGGGGTTTAGACATTAACCTCCCGACAACAACTGCCAACAATATCAAAGCCGAAGAACGATTGATTGTGACAATTCAGCGAGATCACACGCTATCCCTCGGCAACGACACGATTAGTTTGGTCAACTTACGAGCCAAGCTTCAAGAAGCCAAAACCTTAAATCCATTGATTTCAGTGTATCTTCGTGCGGACCAGACGGTTCCATATGGAACTGTTGTACAGGTCATGGATGAGGTAAAAGGGGCCAAAATTGAACGTCTCGGAATGATTACCGGCCCGAAGACTGAAACACTAATCGAGGATGAGACCATCGGGATTTCCCGCTAAGCGTTTGACCAATGGGACATGCTGAATCCCCCAGTCTAATTTCCCTGGGGCTCGCTACTGACGTTTCTCAAAAAGATGCCTCATTCCGTTGGGGAATCGCCACATCAGGTTTTTTCCATGCTGTCGTCATCATGATGGCCCTGTTCCTACGCTTTCAATCGACAGTTGAGGAACCTCTTCGAGCCATCGATGTCACTCTTATTTCTATACCCGAAACCCAAGCTCCGGCTCCAAGCCAAAAAAAATCTTCTCCCCCACCGCCATCCCAACATAAATCCCAACCAACAAAAAAAATAGAACCAACAAAAACGCAACCCATAGCCCCCCCCCTTCCTCCTTTACCCGTGCCAAAAGCCTCCGAGCGATTATCGGAATTCATGGAGGGGGCTGTTGGCTCAATCGTGATGCCTCACAAACAAGAAATGACTTCACCGACACCCCCGCCCCCTATAAACGAACAACCTCCCTCGAATGACCAGTTACCGTTGTTTGAAAACCTTCGAATGCCTCCTAGTGCTCCGCAAATTTCACGCCCGGAACGCTTACATCCCTCACAACCCTTAGTCATTCCCAAACCTGCTCCAACTCCAGCACCATCTTCTAAAGAGGCTGCGCCCCCCACAACGGTTCCTCCCGAGCCTCAAGGTTCGGAATCACAACCTCAGGTTTCTAAAATTGAACCAACTGTCAAGCTAGCTCCTGTGCTACCGGAATTGAGTTCGGTGACCCCATTCAGGACATCCAAAAAAGAAATAAAACCCAACGACGCTTCTCCAATAAACAATCTTGAGGAATCTCTCAAACGAACCATTCCAACAGTTCCGATACCTGCGCAAACTCCAAAAATAAAAAAACAGCACAAAGCCATTACACCAAAACAGGAAAAGCCTTTCGTCCCTGAAGTCTCTCCTCCTCAATTAGCCCAAATCTCTCCCTCCACACCACTGGAAAAAGTTCCCCAACGTGAGAAAATGTCAGATATGATGAAGCAATTACTGGAAGAGGCTAGAGTTCCAAATTTACAATCGTCTCCACCCACACCATCCTCTCAACAACCATTGCCCTCCTCTTCCACATCAACCGAGCCGGTCCAGTCTGAAATTGATCAACAAATTGCAAAATTATCTATTCCCAATGTCACGCCCGTCGAATCGATTAAGGAACGACTCCAACGGCTCGAGGTGCAGCCCAACTCAAAACCAGGCCAGTCGTCGTCTCCGGCTTCTCCTGGAAAAAACAAATATTTGGCAATGGTCGAGGACAGAATTGACCACGAGTGGAGAGCCCTTCCACTGGTCACAAACCCTCCGGTCGTGGTCCTCAAATTCCGCATTTCCCGATTTGGAGAAATTTCTCATATTCACATTGATGAAAGTTCAGGAAACGGGAACTACGACTCCGCAGCCAAACGGGCGGTATCTGCCGTGAACCCATTACCACCTTTTCCACCAGACATTTCCGAACCATTCTTCGAAGTACGATTTCGATTCATCAAAAAAGATTAGAAGGACACCAGCTATATTATGAAGAAAGCACTCAACCCTTTGTATGCCATTTTGGCTCTTCTCGCCTTTTCTGTTATTTCCGTCTCACCGGCCTTTCTTCATGGGGAGGAAGCAGATCTCAAAGCCACACGTTCAGAGTTTCAAAAAATCCCGATTTGGGTAATGGGGTTCTCGCCCGTCCAACATGATACGGGGCTTTCAGCAGACCTCGAGTCCCAAGTCGCATCGGTTCTAAAGGCCGATCTCAAACGCTCACAAATATTTTCGATTGCTGAATTACCTCCTGCCAAAGGTGATTTTTCTGACAATAAATGCATGAGTCTTTCTTCAAACCTGGCTCCGCACTTTCAAAAGGTGACAGTCTCTACCTGGGGGAGAATAGGAGTAGGAGGGACCTCAAGCGGAGTTCAGGGACTCATCCTTGATGCCTGCGCATTTGATCCCGGACAACAGGATGTGCTGACCGGGAAACGGTACTTTTCCCTTAAAACGACAGAAACCCTCACTCGCTTAATGGCTCACCGGTGGGCGGACGAATTGGTTTATCGGTATACCGGCGAGCAGGGCATTGCCAGAACAAAAATCGCATTTGTGGGTCAAAAGGAGAATGGACGTGAGCTTTTCGTCATGGATTACGATGGATATAATCCACAACAGGTTACCGCTGATGGGTATTTAAACCTCATGCCTACCTGGGCCCCGGACCGGAAATCCCTTATTTACACTGCATATCGGGACCGGAAACAACTGATTATAAAAAGGGAGCTGGCTACCGGCCGGGAGGAAGTTTTGGTCTCGCCAGCCAGTCTGAACATTACCGCCACCTTTGCTCCTAATGGGAAATCTATCGCCTATTCCGCGGCCCAAGATGGCAACTCGGACATTTATGAGATAGAATTGGACAGTAGAAGCGTGAAGCAGTTAACCTCCCATAATAGCGCAGATTTGTCCCCGTCATGGTCTCCCGACGGGCGACATCTGGCCTTCACCTCAGACCGGGGAGGCCGCCCCCAAATTTACATCATGGATGCCGATGGCTTGAACGCCCGTCGATTAACCTATGATGGAGACTATAACGCGGCGCCAGCTTGGTCTCCAAAAGGAGATTGGATCGTTTATGTGTGTCGGATACCAAACGAGGGATTTAAATTATGCCGCATCAGTCCGAATGGGGAACAGCGGAAACAAATCACCAACGGGCAAAGTATTGATGACTCGCCTTCTTGGGCTCCAAATGGACGCCATATCGTTTTTAGTTCGATTCGAAGAGGAGAGAGTCAATTATATATTATCACTAGCGAGGGGGCAGGCTTGGAGAAAATTTCCTTGGCAGGAGAACATCTCAGCTCTCCCTCCTGGTCGCCGTTTCAACCATAACGAGATACCAACCGTGATAGTCCAAAAAAGGAGTCGTTCCATGCGCCCAGCCATTCATATGATTTCACTACTTGGCATTCTCAGTCTTTCACTCATCAGTTTGTCGGGATGTGGAGAAAAACGGATCCACGTCTCGACCGCTTCCGGCTCCCCAGGCGAAGAAACCGGGGAATCAGCATCAGGCACTGATACGGCAGGGTTAACCGGGACCTCAATTGATGAATCCCCCCTGCCAGGGCAAGGCCCTTCCACCGATGAAATTCGGGCCGAGGCGGTTCAACTACCCGCTCCGGTTGAACCGCCCGCTCCCGTTGAACCTTCCAATTTTGGCTACGACCCCAACCACATGGATGAATCGTTCAAACAGAATCTCCAAGCTGGGGTTCCTTCTGGGAAAGACTCCGAAATTGAAAGCGGTGCCAGCGCATCGACGCCGTTCAACGAGGGAAATGACATCTCAACTCAATCCAGTTCTTCAAGTATGAACGGCTCACCTCACGATCAAACAGAGACGTCCCCATTTACCTCCCAGACAGAATTCCAAAATGATCTTTCAAATTTGCCAAAGGACACAGAACCAATTCCCGAAACGTTTCAGGTAGCAAAAGCTGAGCCGTCAGAAATCATTCGAGAGCAGTTGGATAAAATTCAAGAGGAAGAATTGGCCACAGTATCTGCTGGCTTAGAGGATGTATTTTTTCATTTTGACAGTTGGTCTCTTACCGCAGAAGCCAAGGATTCCCTCGAACGAGACATGGCATGGCTCACCAACGATCCCTCCTCCCAGTTAATAATTGAAGGACATGCCGACCAGCGCGGAACGCAGGCCTATAACATGGTGCTCGGGAAAAAACGAGCCATGGCTGTTCGGGATTTCCTTTCTCAATTGGGGGTCGATCCTTCGCGATTGACCGTCATTTCTTATGGCAAAGACAAGCCCTTTTGCCAGGACACTACAGAAGTGTGCTACCAATTGAACCGACGGGGACATTTGCTTGTTCAAAATTAGCAACTCCTTTCAACCGACCAGTTTTCGGAAAGCATGGAGGGATAATTCCAGAGTGAACATAGGGCGGACCTTGCAACATGTTTCAAGATTGTGGACATCGACTTTTTCTCTCAATTGGATAGTGGTCTATGGCGTCTGTAGTTTATTGGGTACGGGTTGTGTGGCTCAACAAGCTGATCTTGCCCGAATTCAAAAGGATTTAGAACAACAAATCGCCAAAATTAAAGAAGAAAAAAAGACCCTTGGTGCACAAGTTGATGAAACCAAGGCACAACTCATCAAGATGAATGAGGAAGCGCAAAAAACACGGGGCAATCTGGCTTCCATTAATCAAAAAGCCACACTCCTCCAAGAAAAGGATGTGGCGAGTTTATACGGAAAATTTGAAGAAACTGAAAAAAGCATCCAGGACCTCAAAAAGGATTTTACGAATCAAACAGGCGCTTTGAAATCTGACGTCCAATCGATTCAAACAACAATTCAAACACATGGGGAAGACCTCCAAACGGTAAAAACCCACAATACAAACCTCGCCCAGCAGGTGGATGAAAACAATGCAGCGTTAACCACAAACATGGGCGAATTTCAGAATTCCCTTACCCAATTCAAGGAAACGCTGACCAGGCTCGGAGGGACCCTTGGACAGGTCCAAACAGATTTGTCAGGACAACGGCAAGACCTGGTAACCGTGCAATCCCGCACGGAGGAACTGCCTAGGGTGTTCAATGCCAGATTTGAAGAGCAATCAACACAAATCGCTCAACTGGAAAATCAGGTCACTACCCTGCAAGAGAAACTTACCGCCGATACCCAAGCCCTTCGTTCCTATCTGGAACAAGACGTGAAAGCCTCTATGGCCGGGTTAGTTGCCGAGATAGACGCACACCAAGCCCCCATTTTAGCGCAGATTGATTCCTTACAAAAAGATATGGAAGCTCTGGGAACGCACGTGCAAGCGGATGCCTCTCACGTGCAGGATCTGTCCCAATCAGTTCTCAAGCTTCGCGAAGCCCAGGAAGTCATGGGAAGTCTACTCGGGAAACGCGGAGATGAAATTATTCAACAAGCGGGACGAATTTCGGAACGCATGAATATGATTGAATCACACCAAACCGCCCTGACCGAACAACTTCAATCCAATACCGAAAAAACGTCAGCCCATCTAGCCGAGGTCAATGCCAGCCTCACCTCCATTACTCAGGCACTTGATCAAACCAGGCAATCACTCTCCAGTCGCTTGGCCAAACAAGAAGAAACAGGAAAAACACTCAATCAGTCGGTTCAACAAATCCAACAGTTAAAACGAGAGGTCCAGGACCAAAAGCAACAAGCGCAGGCGGTCAGCCAGGTTGCCGATCAGCTTAACCAGACGGTCGAGCGCATTGGCACACGCTTAAAAGACCTGGAGAATCATCAATCTGGACTTGTGGGGAAAATTGATTCTGACACCCAGATGACTAACACCCACCTCCAAGAAGTCAACAGCGGAATTCAATCGGTCGCCCAAGCACTGGAAAATGTCAGTACGAAGTTGAATGCTCGCATTGAAAGCCAGGAACAGCGGCTGAATCGAGCCATGACCTCTTTCCAACAGGTTCAGGGTACCGCTGATACCTCACAAAATAATCTGAATCACCTAAATCAGTTAACAGAAACTGTCAATAAGTTGCGCGATGTGATTAATACCATTGGGACCAAATTAGGCGAGCGGGTGGACCAGCATGAAGATCGTCTAGGCCAATTGGCCCAGAGAGTCAATCGCTTGCAAAGCCCCAAAACGCAAAAATAGGATACATCATCACTTAATATTCCCAAAGAAAGGCCGACTATACCTCTATACTGTCAAGGACCCCTTTGTCTAAACTCCCTGGCAATTGATAAGATACGAGTTGGGGGGTTACCTGACTTCCTAATTTCAAACATTATTTGTTGCCGAAGCCGGAATTTTATGACTCCCAAATTTTCCAATATGGCCATCTTTATTGGGTTAGCCCTCACAGGGGGGTGGGGTTGCGCAACGGAACCCAACCTAACTGACATCCAAAAACAAGTCCAAACCCTCATCATCCAACAGGAAGCATCCCACAAACAGGAACAACAAATTCTCGACCGGATGGAGACGGTTGAATCGCAATTGGACGAACATGATTTCTTAGTGGGTGAACTCATTAAAACAGAAGAAGAAGCCAGCCTGGATACTCGACACCTTCTGGAAAAGCTCGAACGGACTAGTACTCTGCTTCGAGAACAAATCGAACAAACCCGCTCCACCACCCAACGCCGTGATCAGGACCTGTCCATTCGGGTAAAGGCTCTGGAAAGCCGAATAGACAATGTGATTCATCAACCTCGATCTGTGTCAGAATCCCCTGAAGTCACGACTCCTAACCCCACAGGCCCTTCTTCCGACCCGAAAGTAACCCAGACAGGAATCCCCGCATCACCTAGCTCCTCTAAAGAAAGCGCGGGAGCGGAAAACGAGGCATCGGCCTTCCGGTCAGCCTATAAAGTTTACCTTAACGGAAATTATGACCGGGCCTCGGTGGAATTCCAACGATTTGTCACAAATTATCCTTCAACGACCTTAACCCCTCAGGCCTACTACTATCTTGGGGAATCGTTCTACGTGCAAAAACAGTATGACCCTGCCAAGCAAGCCCTAGAGCAAGTCATCAGCCGCTATCCAAGCAGCAAATATCGGAGTCACGCTTTGTACAAGCTCGGACAGATTATGCTTGAAATCGATCAACGATCAAAAGCTCAGGAACTGTGGAACTCCATCATCCAAGATTACCCAGATTCACCAGAATCCACCCAAGCGAAGGAACAATTAAAAAAATCTGGGCTGTCCTGATTCTCTGCAAGTCTTCACATTCTATTGTTCACCCTAATCACCCCGTGCTTGGAATCCCATGCTTTCGACCGTAACTGGAAAAGTTCAAATCCTTCCAGACAGCGTGTCATGTCGTATTGCCGCAGGAGAAGTGGTTGAACGACCAGCCTCCGTGGTAAAGGAACTGGTCGATAACAGCCTGGATGCTGGCAGCACGTTGATCACCGTGGAGGTCGAAGAGGGTGGCCGCCGGGTCATTCGCGTCATCGATAATGGGACGGGCATGACGCGAATGGATGCCCAACTGGCCTATCAACGTTTTGCAACCAGCAAACTACGATCCGAAGACGATCTCTTGACACTCATGACGATGGGATTCCGAGGGGAAGCTCTTCCCAGTATTGCTTCCATTTCTCGTTTTTGCTTGAAGACCGTTCCTCGCGAGAGCACGCTTGGCACCCAAACACAGTCCACGGGAGGTGTGACATGGGAGGTTCAAGACTATACCGGACCTCAAGGCACTCAAGTGGAGGTGCGTGATCTCTTTTTTAATACTCCAGGACGGCTGAAATTTCTCAAGACCGTTCCCACTGAATTTTCTAAAATCTGTTATGTCGTCCAACAGGCGGCAGCCGTGCATCCAGAGATCCACTTCCGATTACGCCACCAGAACCATAAGGTGCTGGAGTACCCTGCCGTGTCCTCGCTGCAAGATCGATTATTACAGATCTACGGACCAGACTTCCTTGAGCGCTTTCTTCCCGTCACCTATAACGCCGGTTCATTTCAACTCACGGGGTATACGGTCAGTCCTCACCATGCACGAGGGTCTCGTGCGCCACAGGAAATTTTTGTCAATGGACGCCCTATAAAGAATTCGACCATATCCCATGCGGTGGTTGAAGCCTACGGATCTTTTTTACCAAAAGGGAAACATCCACAATTTACTATATTTATCCATCTTGACCCCCAGTCCATCGATATCAATGTCCACCCGACGAAACGGGAGATTCGCTTCTCTCATCCGGAATTCATTCATACGGGCGTTCTTCGTGGCATCAAAGCTCTTTTTTTCACGCAACCCTCATCCGATATCCCATCCGATGAACACAAGAAAAAGACTGGCCCAGTTCCTCATTCTGCCAGGCCACCATCTGGGTCACTCACCGTCGCCCCGGCTCCATTCCAGCATGCTTCTGTAATCCCTGGAGACAGCACCAATCGACATCCCGCTCTTTCTCTATTTGTCCAGGAGCCGCCTGCTATCTATACGGACACGGAGCAGCCCTACGAGGTATATCCTCTTGGGCAGATTCATCACACGTATCTTCTCGGACAAATCGATCAAAACCTATTCATTGTCGATCAACACACGGCCCATGAACGGGTTCGTTTTGAGAGACTGCTTCGGTCATGGAAGAAAAAAGAAGTTCTTCAACAACCCTTACTCATTCCTGAGCCGGTTGAACTCCTTCCACACCAGGGAGAATTATTGGAAGAATGGCTGCCCCTCCTGGCTCAAGCGGGATTGGAGGTGGAACGATTTGGTACCACATCGTATGTTGTGCGAGCCATTCCAGCCATATTAGGAAATATATCCGTTGGTCCCTTGGTCCTGGAATTATTGGATGAACTCTCTGAATGGCAATCAACAGATTCGCTGGACAACACGATTAAACCCATTCTGGCTACCATGGCCTGTCAAAGTGCCGTTCAAGCCGGACGACCCATGACGCAACCTGAAATCACCATCCTTTTACAGGACTGGGCACAGGAAAATTTTCCCATGACTTGTCCTCACGGAAGGAGAGTGGCTGTTCGACATTCCTTGGAAGAATTGCACACCCTATTTGCCCGTCCATTAAAATAATTTTTATTCGTTGATGGTTCATGAAACAAGCCGACATCATCTCAGCATGGAAACCCGTCGTCGCCATTGCGGGACCCACCGCAATCGGAAAAAGCCGTATCGGGATTGAAGTCGCTAAAATGCTCAACACGGAAATTTTAACCGCAGACTCCCGACAGGTTTATCGTGGGATGGACATCGGCACCGACAAACCCTCAATAGCCGAGCAACGGAATATCCCGCATCGCTTAATCGATCTCGTCGATCCAGACCAATCCTTTAACGCCGGTGACTTCAGGCGTCACGCCATCCAAGACATTGCCCGCCTGCATCGCCTGGGTCTCCTGCCTCTTGTCATCGGAGGTACGGGGTTCTATATCCGAGCCCTTTTACGAGGTCTTTGCCCTGGCCCACCGGCTAATTGGCTGATTCGGAGTGAATTAGCCCAAGAAGCCAAAATGCAAGGACCCGCTTTTCTTTATGAAAAGCTTCAACAAGTGGATCCCGAACTCGCACAACGGCTACATCCCAATGACCAGCCCAAGGTCCAGCGCGCACTTGAAGTGTATCGCATTCTTGGCACGCCCCTATCAGTCATCCAGCAACAACACCGATTTGACGAAGCGCCATATCCCTTTTTATTGATTGGGCTCACCATGAAACGCCAGACCCTCTATCAACGAATAGAAACCCGCGTCGATTGGGAAATTCAAAAAGGGCTTGTGGAAGAAACGCAATCCCTCATGAGTCAAGGATTTACTCGAGAACTCGGTTCCATGAAAGGGCTGGGCTATCGACAATTTTCAGGATTTTTAGCGGGGGATTATTCTTATGAAGAGGCTGTGCGATTATTAAAACGCGATACCCGTCACTTCGCCAAACGACAAATGACCTGGTTCCAGAAGGAATCCGAGATCCAGTGGATGACAGTGGAAGAGTCAGACATCCCTGATCGAGCGGCCGCCAAAATCGTGGACCATATCAATCAGTTTCTCTCAACCTTCGTAAATTTACCATTTCCTGCAAAAGAAAGGTCCCATTTCAATTCCACTCAATCGTCGGGTTAACCATACAGGACCGTTCATGGTACAATGCGGGAAATTTTGGTCCGATGAGACATGAGAGACTCCCCGATAGTTCGGGCTGAATCAGCATGCCACCAAAACTACATGCCTTTCCCCTTTAATCAGAGAGACCTTTTCACATGACGGAGAATGAGGAAGCGAAGACTAAACGGCCCTCTTTACGCACCCAAAAGGCCCAAATCGGGATTATCGGAGGCAGTGGACTCTATGAAATGGAGGGGTTTACCAACCTCAAAGAGGTCAGGATGGCCACCCCGTTTGGAAAGCCCTCGGACGCCATTATTGTGGGAACCTTGCATGGCATGCGAGTCGCCTTTTTGGCTCGTCACGGACGAGGACACCGCACGCTACCTTCCGCCATAAATTATCGCGCAAATATTCATGCCCTCAAAGCCCTGGGTGTGACGCGGATATTTTCCATCAGTGCGGTGGGAAGCATGAAGGAATCCATTCGACCGGGGGATTTTGTCCTGCCTGATCAATTCATTGACCGAACCACTCAACGTGCCAATACGTTTTTCGACCAGGGGATTGTCGCGCATGTGGCTTTTGCAGATCCCCTGTGTGGGACCTTATCGAGTGTGTTAGAAAAAGCTAGTCTGGGAGCCCCCGTCAGGGTGCACCGTCCGGGAACATACCTCTGCATAGAAGGCCCACAATTCTCCAGTCGAGCAGAATCGTTTCTCTACCGACAATGGGGCGTTGATGTCATCGGGATGACAAATATTCCTGAAGCCAAATTGGCTCGTGAAGCCGAAATTTGCTATGCCACACTTGCGCTGGTCACGGATTATGATTGCTGGCACGAGACGGAAGATGCGGTTTCCGTTGGGGCCATCCTATCTATCATGCATCAAAATGTCGAAACCGCTAAAATCGTTCTGCGGCACGCGCTAGAACTTGCAAAAGACCTCGGGCCTTGCTCCTGTCAGACCGCATTGGAACACGCCGTCATCACCCCGCTCAATCGCATCAGTCCGGCCTTGCGAAAGCGGTATCAGCTTCTGTTACGGCGTCATTTATTATCGACCACCCTACACTCCAAAAAAAGGGCCTAATCATTATGGGTAATTTATTAGTCGTTGGATCCGTTGCCTTTGATTCTGTACGAACGCCGTTTGGGGAAGCCTCGAATGTGCTGGGAGGATCCGCCACGTATTTTTCAACCTCAGCCAGTTTTTTTACAGATGTGAATCTCATTGCGGTCGTTGGTGAAGACTTTCCAAAAGAACATCTCGATTTCCTGCACAGTCGCGGCATCAATCTGGACGGATTAGAGCACCGACCTGGAAAAACTTTTCGCTGGCGAGGAGAATATTCCTATCAACTCAACGAAGCTCAAACCCTGGAAACCCATCTCAATGTTCTCGAAACGTTTCGACCGAAAATTCCCGACAGCTACACCACGCCATCCGCCCTGTTTCTGGGCAACATCGATCCGGAATTACAACTGGATGTCCTGAATCAAGTGAAGCGGCCCTCTATCGTGGCCTGCGATACCATGAATTTTTGGATTGAGGGGAAAAGGGAAGCATTATGGAAAGTCCTTGAACATATCGATATCCTCGTCATTAATGACGGAGAGGCCCGTGCATTGGGCAGTGATGCAAATCTCGTACAAGTGGCGAAACGGATCTTATCGCGCGGCCCCAAAACCCTGATTATTAAACGGGGAGAATATGGGGTCTTGATGTTTCATCAGCAGGAAATTTTCGGGGCTCCAGCCTATCCGCTGGAAGCGGTAAAAGATCCAACCGGCGCAGGCGACACTTTTGCCGGCGGCTTTATGGGGTACCTTTCTGCTACGGAAAATTACTCCCAAGCTGGGCTTCGACAGGCCATCATTTTTGGAAGTGTCATGGCGTCCTTCAATGTGGAGGAATTCAGCCTGGACCGACTCAGGCATTTAACCCGCGAAGAAATTGACCAACGATTTACATCGTTCAAACATCTGACTCATTTTGAGGATTTGTCATAGGACTCAGGATTTCGGAAGGCACACCTATTACATGACGTGTGCCTTCTCATGACAAGTCAATTACATGAATACCGGAAAGGCCTTTCCCATTCAGGATAACGCCATGGAAACTCTTGGGGGATTATTCCGACAGACCCGGGAACGACAACGTTTATCGTTGGAGCAGATCGCTTCCAGAACTCGCATTCAACAGCACCACCTTCAAGCACTTGAAGAAGAGAATTTTGCAAGCCTGCCGGCTAAAGTGTTCGTCAAAGGATTCGTTCGGTCATATGCACGTGCGTTGGGACTGGATGAAGAAAATGCTATTCAGCTTTTCCTAACCTCCTCTAGCAATTTCTATGACCGCACCCAAGAAGAGGAACAACACGTTCAAGTCACTTTACAAGCAGCTCATCGAAAACGTTTCAATTGGAATTTTGTTGTCATACTTTTTCTCGCCCTCGGTGGAATCCTCTTTTATCTGCTACCCGAACAGCAGGAACCCCTTCCACCCGCCTCTGAATCCGTAACCCCTTTACCTATCAATGAGATCCAGAAGGAAGTCGTAGATGAGCCCGCACCCCCCATTGAAGAATTTCCCGCCAGTGTTACATCAGAAATCCCTGTCGATACCGAGTTGCCGCTCACTTCTCCTCCCCCATCCGGCATCACACCTTCACCACTACCCCCTGAGCCTCGACCGATATCCCCGCCCGTGCCTGTTTCCCCCGTTCCTGAGAAAACCACAGGGACAGATGGAACGCTGGTCCTGGAAATTGAAGCCACCCAGCTGACCTGGGTGGTGGTGCAGTCCGACGATCAGGCTCCGCATGAGGCCCTGCTACAACCTGGACAAAAAAGCACCTGGAAGGCAAACACACAATATATGCTCACGTTAGGGAACGCTGCCGGTGTGGTCATCCGTCTTAATGGAGAACCACAAGGTCCATTTGGAAAACCGGGTCAGGTGGTCAGAGACATTCGCTTGAAGCCCTGAAATCACAAAACGAATGCCAAGGGCTCCACTTCTTCCTCCCTCTTGCCTTCCAAAATTTACTTGATAAAGGTTAAAAAACCTTAATCCTGGCAATTGCACCCATCTCAAAAGTTCAAATGAAGTGACTCGTCAATCTATGTCCACAACACCTCATATTCACCTTCTTGACAGTCTAAAAAAGTGATTGATATGATGACGGAGTTTGGGTGGCTTAAGGTCAACCTATCTTATAAATATGGTATGATTATGAATAAGTTAGGTGCACTCAAACGACACCATCCAAAGAGGAAAAAAGGGGAAGCGATAATGCACCCGTGCTTTTTACGGTCTCATCAACTCTGTTTAACCTAGGAGGCTTACATGACGTTTTCGATGAAAGTGCTTGGAACCTTAACCGCTGCCATGTTTTTGACCACGGGCTTGGCCATTGCCGGACCCGAAAAAGATCCCTTACCCTCCCGTGTTCCAGCTGATAAACGTAGTGAAGCCAAAAAAGACAAATCCCCTCTATACGACAAAGCCGAAGATGCTTCGCCTGAGATCGTAGCGGAAGGAAAAGCTTTGTATGAGGGAAAAGGGACTTGCATTAACTGCCACGGCAAAGAAGGCAATGGCCAAGGTCCGGCAGGAGCCGTCTTAAATCCGGGTCCCCGCGATTTCACCAATTGCAAATTTCACAAGAAACGGAAAGATGGCGAACTCATGTGGGTCATCAAGAACGGTAGCCCGGGCACAGGCATGGTTCCCTTAGTCCCAGCCACTATCAATGAAGAAGAAGCCTGGAAGATCATTGCGTACGAAAGAAGTTTCTGCAAGGGTTAATAGTAGGTATTTTCACGATAACCCCCGCTGGGCTTGTCCCGGCGGGGGTTTTTTTTTGAGAAGAACCTAACCCCTGCCAATAATGACGGTTCCCCGTTGACACCATTCAAATCCCTTGACTAGACTCAACGTGGGAGAAGGCAACCCATACCACTATTCGTCAATCAAATTTTTAGTGTAAGGAGATCAAAATCATATGGCCAAACGACGATCACTTCAGGAGGACGCATCCTCTCTAAAAGCCAAGGTCACGAAATCTCTAGCCAGTAGCGACAATCCTGAGGGAGATTCAGCCATTCGGTCATTACGAAAACGATTACGACGGGTGCAACGGAAGGTCCGAACCGCCAAGCGGCGCGAGGAACACCGAAAATCAAAGAAAGTCGTGGCAGAGGCCTAAAATTCTGCAGATCGACCCTGAAGAGTAATGTGGAGGAATTAAGTGATGCGAGACGACCAAAACAATATCGATGATGCATTTTCAGATCAAACGGAGGAGTTTGTATCGCTGGAAGGCAAGACAACCCTGCCTCAAGACGAACTAGTGGATGAAGTCTCAGAAGCCATCACGGCAGAAGCAGATGAAGAAACAACCGACACCGTCGCCTCTGCTGAATCCGAAGAAGGCGTAGAACCGGAAGAAGAGTTGGTCGAAGAGCAGGTTAAAGATGAAATCGATATTCAGATCGATCTCTTGAATGACTCCGAATGGGTCGTCCGACGTGAAGCAGTCATTACCCTTGGCGAAATGGGCGATGAACGCTGTGTCGAGCCTCTCGTTCGGTGCCTTCGAGACGGGGATTGGCAGGTTCGGGATGCCGCCGTTGAGGCCATTGCCATGATTGGGTCACCGGCCGTGGACCTGCTCCTCCGCTATATACGAGACTACGATGCTCGGAAATCAGTGATCAAAGCGTTGGGGAAGATCAACGATGAACGAGTCCTTGATCCGTTAATTTCGATGCTTCACAATGATGAATTTAAGGACGATGCGACCTGGGCGCTTGCAGAACTTGGACAACCCGCTGTTGGACGGTTACTCGAATGTCTAAAGAATCAAGATGAAGTGATTAGAAAACAGGCCATCCTGGCTCTCGGAGAGATTAAGGATGCCAGTTGCGTGGATTTATTGATCGAACGCTTGCAAGACCCTGACTGGTTCATCCGACTCTCGTCAGCTGCCGCGTTAGAAAAAATCGGAGATCCTCGTGGCCGTGAGGCGATCAAGCCTTTGGCAAAAGATCCTGATCTGGTTGTGCGCTTACGGATCGAACGCATGTTGGCAGCATGGAAAAAGCAGGCTGTCACGGCTTAATCCTATTCAAACCCTCAGGGTTGCGAACAAACCTGAGCCCTCAATTGTCCGGACAATTGAGGGCTCTTTTTTATGGGCAAAAATGGACGAATCCGGAATACTACGATGCGACTGACAACAACAAAAAACGCGTGCAGCGGCGGGCTATTTGAACAACTTAATCAAGGCATAACGGATTGCAATTCTTGACGAAGATCGTCCAGCATGTGAGGAGGAAGGCTATGCCCTTGAGCCAGACTTAGCTGAGCCTCTCGAATTTTCTGTTTAACGTTTTTGATTTTTTGAGCCATGGGTCCTTGAGGGTCCAACTCAACCGCCTGATCTAAATGGTGAAGTGCACGCTCAAACTCCTCTGACGCTTCCTTGAAATGATGATCTAACAGATACGCTCGCCCTTCCAAAAAGCCATCTTTTGCTGCCAGCATTTGTCTCTGCAAATTAATCTTCTGATCATATCCAATCGTGTTCTCCAGGACTTGTCCCGACAAGTCTCGCAATCGTTGCTTCACCTCGTCCGGTTTTTGCCCCGTGTAATAACCCAATCCAAATACAATACCCAGCAGGATCAATATTCGTAACACCTTCATAGTGGACCTCGCCGGCTCAGAATGCCTCCCGCTCTTCGCTGAATAGACATCGACCCCAGTTCACTCCATGAATAAGACTGGAAGGGAAATTCATATCGATCGAGGAGCAACCGATGAGACAGGGAATGATGCACCATACGTAAGCCGATGGTATCACTGCATTGCAGAAGGTACAACTCTGACACAGGATACTCGATGACCTTCTGGGCAAAGAGTCAGGCTACCGCACATGAGCCGAAAGTTTATGGAACCCGCTAAGAGATTCAGGCCAACTTTTCGTCTCGTGCCTTCCCTGCCTCCGAAAACAACGGCGTATAGGCACGCTGCACGTATTCTTTGAGCATGCGACGGGCACTAAACCGTGGAGCCGAAGTCCGAATGGAATTTTTGACGACAGTGCACCACCCATGTGGAACGCCATCAACACCACGATCGTAATACAACGGAATCACCTCGTTTTCAAGTTTGGTGTAGAGGCCGACCATATCCAGGTCATCCTGGGCCCAATCACCAAGTGGCTCTTCAGGGAGAGGCACTGCCCAGCCATTGCTTCCATCATAGCCTTCTTTCCACCACCCATCTAACACACTCAAATTAGGCACGCCATTTAAGGCGGCTTTCTGGCCACTTGTCCCGCTCGCCTCCAATGGCGGGCGAGGATTATTGAGCCACACATCGACCCCTTGCACTAAAAATTTGGCCACATGCATATCGTAATCTTCGACAAAGGCAATATGGCCACCCAAATGATGCGCTTTGGCAAATTGATAAATACGATGGATGAGTTCGCGCCCTGCCTGATCGGCGGGATGTGATTTTCCGGCAAAGATAATTTGAACAGGCCGCCATGGATTCAACAGAATTTGTTTCAGCCGGTCCAGATCTGAAAATAACAACGTGGCCCGCTTATAGGAGGCAAATCGCCTGGCAAAGCCCAGCGTCATCGAATGCGGTTCAAGAAATGCCCCGCTCGCCAACACCTGGATAGGCTCCATCGTCCCATCCATCCATCCCATACGCGCGCGCTGACGGATAAAGGTCAACAGCTTTCGTTTCAAAAATTGCCGGACCTCCCAAATTTCCCCATCCGGCACCTCTTGCATGCGCTGCCACATGTTCGGATCGTCACACTTTTCACGCCAATCAGAGCCAAGATATTTTTGATACAACACATCCATTTCCTGGGCAATCCAGGTGGGAACATGCACCCCATTCGTGACGCTATGAATAGGGACCTCCTGCAGCGGTCGTTCCGGCCACAGAATGTGAAACATTTTTTTTGAAACCTGTTCGTGTTCCTTGCTCACCCCATTAATGAACGAGGCCAGGCGGATAGGCAATGTCGTCATATGGAATTGGTCCGCTGATAATTCCGGATGACGACCCAACGCCATAAAATCTTCCTGCGTGAGCCCTACCTCCTCCCACCACCATTGACAATGCTCACGAATAAGGTCTCCCGAAAAGACATCATGCCCGGCCGGGACGGGCGTATGGGTGGTAAATACGGTGCTCTGGCGAATTTGAGCGGCCGCCTCCGACAGGGACAGCCCTTGTTGAAGTTGTTCCCGCATCCGTTCGACTAGAAAAAAGGCCGGATGTCCTTCATTGGCATGCCACACATCGGGATCCCGCCCCACGGCACGAAGGGCCCGTACACCGCCGATGCCCAACAGCAACTCCTGACAAAGCCGTGTGCGATGATCCCCTCCATAGAGCCGGGCACTCAGATGACGATCTTCTGGTGAATTTTCCGGTGTATCGGTATCCAAAAGATACAGCGAAACCCGGCCAACCTGGATCTGCCAGATCACACATGCGACCATTCGGGAACCCAATTGGACTTGAACCTTCGCCAAATCCCCGGCAGGTGTCCGTGCCAACTCAATCGGCATCATCATCGGATCGACGGAATCATACACGGCTTCCTGCCAACCGTTGGTATCCACGACCTGACGAAAATACGCCTGGCTATACATAAATCCGACAGCCACCAGGGGCACTCCCAGATCGCTGGCTTCTTTGAGATGATCACCAGCCAGAATCCCCAATCCCCCGCTATACAGGGGAACGGAACGATGCAACCCAAATTCTGCAGAAAAATAGGCAATGGTGCGATCCTGCCACTGAGGATAGGTTCGCCCAAACCAGTGGTCCTTGGCCTCCATATAAACAAGAAACGCCTTCATCGCCTCGCGATACAGGGAAAGAAACACCACATCTTGTCTGAGAGTCTCCAATCGATCAGAGGAAATCTTCTGCAACTGCTTAATGGGATCGTGATACGTTAGTCGCCAAAGCGTGGGATCAATATAAGAAAAAACGGCCCGGCCCTCAGGAGACCAACTCCACCACACATTTTGAGCTAACTCAGAAAGATTCCGAAATTCATCCGTCAATGTACGAGTTTGATTCATAGGGTATACTCACAAAAAAAATGGCATCATCCAAAGGCGAAGGATCTTCACCAAACATGGACACATGTTGAAGTGGTCAAAGAGAACACGCAGAAGAGTCAGTTAGAGAGGGTTAGGCATTCCCAACAGGCTGATTTGGATTCGTCCCCGCTTGCGCCAACGAAGCCACAACCGCAAACCGCTCGCCCACGATCCGGGTCGCCCGGTTCATGTGCTTGGCCAATTCCTTGGCTTCATCAGGGGGAAGGTCGCGGCGAAACTGTGGATGAAGCCCCCACCAGGATTCGACTTCCTCTCCCTGTGCGCGAGACACCACGCTAATCAATTTGATCAGGTTTTTCCCTGCTGTCTCCGGGCCACCTGATTGGGTCGAAGAACTGCCTTTTTCAGCAGCCCCGGACGAACCGATCCCTTCCGCCACGGAGTGAGACGCAGCCGCCGCCGGTTGAACGTTGGGTTTAGTCGCATCTTCAAATAGGCTTTTGAGGGCCGGGACGACCGCGCTTCCACACAAAAATGCCGCAGCGGTTATTTCCTGCTTGCCCGGAGCTCCGGCTTTAGAGGCAATGCGTTCCGAAAAAAACTGGAAATATTGATCCCGCTCTTTGGTTTGGTCTGTGACCACAAACTTAAATTTTTCATAGGTTTTTCGACTATCCGCCACTACCTGGCCAACGGACAGCGTCACTTCCATGTCATCTACTTCACTTGAACTCAACGACGGGGCCAGGACCGTTTTTAATTGGTGGGCCACGGAATCTTCCAAACTATTCATAAAGTCTTTTTGGCCTTGAATCGGGATATAAAATCCAGACAGGCGATCCACCAGGTTAAACAGCATACGCAGAAATTCCAAATAAATTTCCCATTCCTGCTTCCGCTGCAGCTTCATGGCTAGCTTTTGATCAGACCGTTTGATCAGGCCGACCGATTCCCGAGCCACACTCATCATGGTATGAGCAAGATCCTTCAGCACACTCTCGTAATTTTCAGCAGATTGTTTGGCCATTTTCAACTCCGTAATTGTGTAAAGTATAACCGAGGGCCCACGACCTGTCCAAGCCTAATATGGAAGTGTTGAAAAAAGCCGCCAGTGGCGTTCTCCCCACTTGGCCGTGCTCACGTACTTCTTGTACGCTCCCCTCGTCCAAGTAGCTGCGCCCCTACTGGACGAGCCTTTTTTTCACACTCCCCTATTGTTTTCATTTGCTTTTGGCCACTCCTCTGCTCGGGAAAAGGAGAACATATTCAAAATTTCAACAGACCGAATTTCGCCCGCGTTGCAACCCACCACCACGTATGCTATACACGGCCAAAGGTCTTCGAAAGACGAAACTCGGGTTCATATCTCCCGTTAATTCCTGCCCATGGATTCATGGATTCCACGTCACCATCATCTAAAGTTTATGTCCTGAAACGTCCCCTGGAGGAGTCCACTCCGCCAAAATTATCGCGTAATTACGCGGAAGAATTGAATCCCCAACAACTCGCCGCCGTGGAGGCCGTGCAAGGCCCGGCCCTTGTCATCGCCGGAGCGGGCAGCGGGAAAACACGCACGCTCGTATATCGGGTCGCCAGGCTCATCGACCTGGGCATTGTCCCCAGCTCCATTTTACTCCTGACCTTTACCCGAAAAGCCTCACAGGAAATGCTCAGCCGGGTCGGACTCCTCATCGGACTCCGCGCCCAGCAGGTCGGCGGTGGAACTTTTCACTCAATGGCCAATATCCTCCTGCGGCGATATGGCCGCCCCGTCGGACTGGAACCAGGGTTTACCATACTCGATCGGGGAGATTCCGAAGATCTTTTGAGCCTCCTCCGTGGTCAATTGGGGCTGAACGATACCGGCAAACGGTTCCCCCGCAAACATACCCTGGCCGAAATATTCGGCAAAACAGCCAACACGCTGGAAAGCCTGGAAGACATTGTCATCAACGAATACAGCCACTTCGGGGAGTATCTGGGAGAACTCCAGAAACTCCAGGCCGCCTATGAGGCCGCCAAGCGCCAACGGCAACTGGTCGATTACGACGACCTCTTAGTCAAACTCCTTGAACTCCTGGTCATCGACCAACAGGCCCGAGAAACCATTAGCCAAATTTTTCGCTATATTCTGGTGGATGAATATCAAGACACCAATCCCCTGCAAGCCTCACTGGTCCGCAATCTGGCGGCCACCCATGACAATGTCATGGTGGTGGGCGACGATTCCCAATCCATCTATGCCTTTCGTGGTGCCACCTTCCGCAATATCATGGAATTTCCCGACCTCTTCCCGGGAGCCACTATATACAAATTGGAGGAAAACTACCGGAGCACGCAACCGATTCTCCAACTGGCGAACAAACTTATCGAAGCGGCGCCCGAAAAATACAGCAAAACGCTCTTCACACGAAAAGCAGAGGGACCATTACCCACCGTCGTGGAGGCCATGGGAGAAAACGCCCAATCGCGATTCATCGCGCAAAAAATTCTGGAATTAAGGGAAGAAGGTATCCCCTTACATGAGATCGCCGTCCTGTTCCGATCCAGCTTTCATGCCTTTGACCTTGAATTGGAACTCACCCGGCGAAACCTCCCCTTCATCAAACGAGGCGGGTTCAAATTCATCGAAACCGCTCATGTCAAAGACCTCATGGCCCATTTGCGGATCATTCACAATCCTTTGGACACGGTCAGTTGGAACCGGCTCCTCTTGCTCCTCGAAGGGGTCGGCCCCAAAAAAGCCAAAGATCTGATCGCGTCAATCCTCCAGGCCCATGGCCAATATGAGATCTTGAAACACAGTACCGGCCGCTCCGCCTCGGGATTGCGACACCTGGCCGCCACACTGGACCAATTAATGGAACATCCCCTCACTCCTGCCGTACTGCTCGGGGAAATGATGGAATACTATGTCCCTCTCCTCAAAGATCAGTATGACGATTACCCCAAACGGATTCGAGACCTGGAACATTTATCCGTCATGGCGGAACGATACGAAAGTCTTAACGACTTCCTGGCCGATCTCACGCTTGAGCCCCCCAATGAAAGTGTGGTGGACGTCGAAGCCCCCGATCGGGACGATGAGCGGCTGATTCTTTCCACCATTCACTCGGCCAAGGGATTAGAATGGCAATGCGTCTTTGTCATCTGGCTGGTGGACGGACGGTTTCCCTCCGCCTACTCCTTCATGGGCCCAGAAGAACTGGAAGAAGAGCGCCGACTGCTTTACGTCGCGGTTACCAGAGCCAAACATCACCTCTTCCTCACCTACCCCATCAATGTGTACGATAAAATGACCGGGTCGGTCCTCACGAAACCCTCACGGTATCTGGATCACATCCCGCCATCCTATTTCGACACCTGGAGTTTAGTTGAAGAAGATCAAACCTATTCCTGGAGGTAATTTTTAGTAGTATGCCGAAAAGCCTAAAGAACATTAAAATGCTCAACTTTATTCAGTACTTCACATTATCTCATCAGCGGCGGCAGAGTGTTCAAAAAGGCTCGTCCAGCAAGGCCGCAGGCATTTTGGCGAGCGCAGCGTACGGGGGAGTACGTGAGCACGACAAAAGGCCGAGAACGCAGTTGGCGAACTTTTTCAACACTCTGCTATTGACATATTTCGGTCGGATGTTGGGCCTGGCCTTTCTGGTCAGTCTGATAAGTGTGAACATGCCAAGCCAAGCCTGGTCGGCTGAGGACGCCACCTCAAGTCGTCCCAACCCCCGTCATCCCTGGCCTGCCCTCCTGCAGCAAGCCGACACCCTGGGGCTGCCAACGGGGTTCCTCAAACACATCGACCCCACATTTGTCACCGTACACTTTGAAGACCTCCGCACGTACGCCGCAGAATACCATCCACACGATCACACCATGATTCTCAACCTGCGGCTGTCCTTCAATGAAGCCGGCGGCGCGTTGGCCGATCTGGCCCGGATGACCCACCATGATGTCGCCCTGCTCTATCATGAACTCCTGCATGCCTATCTGGACTACCTCTACGCCACCGACCATGGACAAGCGCTGACCGCGGAAGACCAGCAGGTATTGGAGGCCGCCAACAACCAGATGGCCTGTCACTACCGCTTTGTCCGGATCAATCCTATTCGCCAGCTCAAAGGCGCCACCGAACTCCGGTTTCTCTCGGATCAGGATACGTGGGAAGTCATGAATGAAACCTGGGCGGTCTTTGTCGGCTGGGTGCTATGGACCAAATTGGAACTCTTCCAGGACCACCTGACCACAAAAAGCTGGACACCCGCACTCATCGAGCAATGGACCCAACGGTTAACGGATGCGGTGAACTCCGGTGAATTATTGGGCTACTACGAACCCGATGATCCGGAGGAACGCCAGATCGCCCGTAAACGCTTCATCGCCCCTTCCAATGGCCTCACCCCGCAGGATGTCGAACTGTTGTTAACCACCGTCCTAGGGGAACCACCCGAACTGGTCCAAGCTTCCACCGCGGTGTTTAAGCAGTACCAAACCACGATGGAACCGGCTCCCTCTTGCGAATAAATTGAGGGCCTCCGGCAGGTAGACATCACCTGAACATCCATGCTAGCTTCAGAACTTTTCCGGGGCGGTTGCCCTCTGTTTTTCCTCTCGCATGGCGGAGAGGCCACAAGAACTAGAGGCCGGATGTAATCGCACATGAACACAATCTTGCGCCTGTAGCTCAGTGGATAGAGCACTTGCCTCCGGAGCAAGGGGCCACAGGTTCAAATCCTGTCAGGCGCACCATGCAGGTGAATACTTTGAAAGTTCCCCTATTTGTCATGAAGGCCAAAGGGAGATAGAATTCCCCTTCTTGATCACTCACAAAGGAAAACGATCAGAAAAACTAAGAATAAGACGAACGACAAACCGCTAGACACATTTTAGATATCTTCATCTCGGTGGGGCCGTTAGCTCAGTTGGTAGAGCAGCTGACTCTTAATCAGCGGGCCGTAGGTTCGACCCCTACACGGCCCACCATATTTATCCCAACATCCAAACCTACACCAATCCACGACAAAACCAAATACTCTTAGGAGAGCGCAGAAATAAAAAGAGCGCCCCCCAATTTCTGCACATCTTTTGCACATCCTTCTGGCCACAACCCTTCTCATTCATCTAGTCTCTTGAGTTCCCATTTCACAGGTATCCGCACTTGATCACGTTGGTTATCTGGTGAAGGCCATGTGACATTCCTAGACGCATTGGTCGACACGAAGTTTCGTGGGACTCCAAGACCCAGGCAGTGTTTCAAGGCCGCATGATCCTAACTCACTCTCAATAAGCTAGAGATTTTCCCTTTGGGAGATTCCGCTGCGATCCAAAGTCTTCACATCCGATAGTGTGAGGTCCTCAAGAAATTTCCTATCAAAGATCAAGAATTAGGATGAATTGTCCTCGAAAAGCCAATATAAGATTTCTCTCGATAATTTCTAAGTCCCTTCACCTCTTCAGGGGAGAACTACATCTTTGCTCTCCCCTTCAACCAATTAGACCATTTCACCATTCATACATTGCTGGCAGACGAGGTATGCCTGCTCAGCAGAATCAACTCGATTCATGGAAAACATCAGGCCAGAATTATTGAGTGTCCTTCAAAAACACGCTTCTATAGCGGGAAACCAATCCATTTTTTTGTAAGGTTGAAAGAGTATGGCCAATCATTTATCCTTTTTTTCTTCCAAAATAATTATTCAATAATGAGATAAAGGAGGTAATTTTGACACGACAGAACCACAAATTTATCCTACTTACAGTCCTCTCTGCATTCATTGCGTCTTGCTCAGTTATTGAACGCCTTGATTTTGAACCGACAAACACCGGATTTTTTTCTGCGGAGGATCTCCCTTCCTATCGGAACAACTACCAGCGGATATCCAGCTATCAATTCAACCCCGGGTATGGTGAATTTCACATGGGTCGCGGTCGCGTGAAAATGACCGGCATGTATTCGCTTCAAGATTCAACGACTGCGGGTTTGACTCAACTGGGCCAGATCGATTTGGTCATCGACTTTAGCGAAAGGGATGAAACCAGGACAGGCGGGCCAGGCACGGTCGAAGTTCCGATTGTCGAGGGCCAAGTTAGCCGAGTGACTAATTTGGGTGGAGCAGAAATTCCCGAGGTTGGAATCGGGTGGGAAGGAACCTTGCCGATCACCGGATACGTGACACTTAACGAACCTGTTGGGACAGGTAATCCCCCGCAAGACATCACATTTGAGGCCAAAGGAAACCTTCGGTCGATTTCACCTCATGGGGAGGCCGGTACCCAACGGATGGTCAATTTGTCCTTTTCGGGAACCTTTAAGAAGGAAATAGAACTTGGGAGCTTTCTCGTCGCAGCAGCGGGAAAGATTGAGTCGACGAACGGGGAATCAGATTTCTATCTGGAGGAAGTGCGGTAAGAGTAAGAAGATCGCAACTGGTTGATTTTCCCAATATTCGCCGTGTTGGTGTGGCCGTTAGCTCAGTTGGTAGAGCAGCTGACTCTCAATCAGCGGGCCGTCAACCTCTGGCGGCCCACCATTTCAATCACCCCATTGCCTGTTCCCGCTACTAACCCGTTTCCCAAAAACCTGCTTTAAATCTGTTTCTGGAAATCTGGCGAGCGCGTTCCCCTGGATTTAACGGCAGGCTTTGCGTTGTTTGACCACAGGCGATCAGAGAAGACTTTGACCACTTTAGCTCGAGGCGATAAGAGCTAGAGTCAACCATTCCGTGACCGAGGTAAACTGATGACTCAGTTCAATTCAATGGTCACTGCCGCCAATTGGCCCGTGAATTTGAATGGTATCTCATATCCTTCCGTCAACGGCGTACCCGTGTCAAAACCAATGTCGAGCGTTTCGTCAAGCGTCACACGGTTCGGAATACTTTTCTCCACTCGGCCTTCCCCGATTTGTTTCTCGTTCGCATAAAGGGTCACGGTGGCTCCGGCAAACGGTTTGTCCGTGTCCGATTTATACACGGCTTTGAGCGTCACGTCTCCTACCGGAATGGGCTCCGTTGACATGATGGTATACCGTGCGACACCAACGAGGTTGTAGTGATAGATGAGCCGTTCTTTCTGCACGTACAGCCCGTATCCCCCGAAGCGACCTCCCTGAGTGAGGAGCATGCCCTCAGCCTTACTCTCAGGTATCACCACCTTGGCGGTAATCGTATGGTCCTTGTGCTTGAGATTAGGGGAGGCCCCTTCAGGAAGCCGAAGCAAGTTCGGATAGGTGAAAGATGTACGACCTTCTGTGAGGCTTGGGCGGTTTGCCACATTCAACCGCTCGGTTTTCCGATCATCGAGAGGCAAAACGTTATATTTCGCAGCTTCGGCAAAGAAGAGTTTGACGAGGCTGTTGAGCTTCTCCGGATTCTTATCTGCAAGATTCAACGCTTGGCTGAAGTCCTCCTCCACATGGTAGAGCTCCCAGGACATGTCCAGCAGGTCGGCAGGGGTGTTCTCGCTGAGCCAGGGTATCCCACGTATCGCACTGGCCATCCATCCGTCATGGTAGATGCCTTGGTTCCCGAGCATCTCGAAATACTGGGTAGTTCGCCGACCGGGAATATCCGGATTATCAAAGGTGTAGGCCATGCTGATCCCCTCAATGGGCTTTTGGGCAACTCCATTGAATTGAGCCGGAGCTTGCACGCCGACGGCTTCCAGGATAGTCGGGGCGATATCGATGACATGGTGGAACTGATTTCGGATTTCCCCCCGCGCCTTGATGCGCTGCGGCCATGAAATGGCGAGCCCATTGCGCGTTCCACCAAAATGGCTGGCAATCTGCTTCGTCCACTGGAACGGCGTGTCCATGGCCCAAGCCCAAGCCGCAGGAAAATGATTGTAATGTTTCTCTCCCCCTAGGGTGTCGAGGGAAGCGACCTTAGCCTCCAACGATTCGGGAAGCCCGTTAAAGAACGTCATTTCATTGAGTAGCCCATGTATGCCTCCTTCGGCACTCGATCCGTTGTCCCCGGCCATGTAGATCACGAGGGTATTATCCAGTTGCCCCAAATGCTCGATCGCATCGATGAGCCGTCCTACCTCATGGTCCGTATGAGCGGTGAAGGCGGCAAAGACCTCCATCATCCTGGCATACACTCTCCGTTCATCTTCAGGCAATGAATCCCAGGCTGGTAATGAGGCAGGGCGCGTGGTGAGTTGTGCGTGCTTAGGAACCACCCCGAGACGCTGTTGACGCGCAAAGGTCTCCTCTCGATATTGGTCCCACCCCATGTCAAACTGCCCCTTGAATTTGTCGATCCATTCCTGTGGCACCTGGTGCGGAGCATGGGTGGCGCCGGTGGAGAAGTACACAAAGAACGGTCGTTGGGGGGCCACGGCTTTAGTTGCCCGGATCATCCGGATGGCGTGGTCAGCCAGATCGGTCGTCAAGTGATACGGCGAGCCATCTTCATTGGTATCAGGGGGTTCAATACGTTTCTTATTTTCGACCAAGGCCGGATGAAACTGATCGGTATCACCACCGACGAAGCCGTAAAAGTAATCAAATCCCAATCCACCCGCCCAACGATCGAAGGGTCCCACAAGGCTGGTCTCCCAGTCTGGAACATTGTGGTTTTTGCCAAACCAGGCATTGGCGTATCCGTACTCCCGCAGCACCTCCGCAAAGGTCGCGGCGGATGCCGGGATAATGCCGGTATACCCAGGGAAGCCAGTCCCGGCCTCGCCAATGACCCCCGTTCCAACGGAGTGGTGGTTGCGCCCGGTCAGGAGTGCCGCCCGAGTCGGGCTGCAGAGCGCTGTGGTGTGAAAACGGGTGTAACGCAACCCATTATTGGCAATGCGGTCTAGGGTGGGAGTCGGAATGGCGCCACCGAAGGTGCCCATCTGCCCATAACCCACGTCATCAAGCAGAACAATGAGAATATTGGGTGGATCGGTCAAACCAAACGTCTCAGGAACCTTCAGCCGGGGTTTCACAGGCTGGGAATCTTTATACGTCAATCCAATCTTTCCCTCAAAGGGGCCTTCCGGTCGGGGAAGCACTTCCTGGGCGGAGACCGTTGTGTGCAAGAGTACAGGAAGTAAGACGAAAAGCAGCATCTGAAGTTTTTTCATGAAAACGCTCCTTCTGATTACTACAACAACTGATCAATCGCAAAGCATGGGATCGTTAAGTGTGGTGAAGAAACACGCCGGTGAATTAGGGCATACCGTCAATGGCAAAGTCCACCTTCAAGAGAATGGAAGAAATATACACTTTTATCAAACATAAGCGGTATACCATCGCATAGTCCTACTTTGTCCAGGACATCAGAAGTGATAGGATTTCTTATCATGATTCCCCGCGTCCTCCTACTCATAATTGGTCTGTTTTCGCTGTTGAGCGAAGAATTGTTTGCCCAGACCGAGGGTGTAGTCCTTGAGCGGCGCTACTTTTATAAACAAGGGATTGTCGGTGTGTTCGGTATCGACGGAGAGTTTAACCCGGGTCGCTATAAATGGTCGATTCTTACCCCTTCGCAGAACTCGCTCCCGGGACTACCCGCTTATGTGGATCCCAATCGCATTCTCCCGTTCCCGGAAACCTCCCAACAGCCGGAGACATCTACCTTTTCTGCACTTGTGTACGAGGGCTGCTCCGATAGTAACCAGTGCGAATTTTATTTCCAACAGACGAACGAGCCCGCTGCAAAACGCCTAGTTATCCGACTTGCAGGCATCCGAACTCCGCACATCAAGGCGTCCTGTGAACAAGAAACGCTGTTGGGCCGACAGGCCCAGGAACTCATCCATGGATATCTTTCCTCCGCCGTTCACATTGAGCTCATTTCCTCCTCGATAGACCGGAGAGAAATCGTGGGACGGTTGGTTGCTGATGACCAAGATCTTTCCGAGCTCTTAATCAGCCAAGGACTTGCCATTCCCGTTAGGGAAGGGAAAAGGGATTGGTGCTCATAGAAATCGGCATCGGTTCTTCTGAAGAAAAAAAACCGTTCCACGTTTTCGGTAACGCGCGAATGCGCCACCGTGGTCGCAGGCGGTATGGTCCGCTGAAGTAAAATATCGCCTATCCCTTCTATTCATTCCTCCGCATGGAAATACATGTGATTTTGGTTTCCCTAGGCTCGATGAATGTTTTGGCCATAGCAACGTCCTCAGCAGCCTAACCTACTTCCTTTCTCGTCTGCCGGTCATGGTCATCACCGGCTTCACCGACCTTGATCAGAGAGAAGGACAGATCAGCACGGCGCTCTTGCCTTCCACCACAAGCCTGCTAATCGAGTAAAAGTTCCGGCGAATAAGGCGTTGAAATCTCAATTCCAGCAGGCCAGATTTTTTTTCGATGGCACCCTCTCAATCCCTTTTGCCCAGCTTGCCCTCAGAATCTAAGCCATTTATTCTTGTCCTTCCCATGGAATCTGAATTAAGTTTGCCTGCATCCGAACATTCGAGCACGTCTCCACTTGGCGGGATTCTCTCGGCTATCCTTCCAGGACTTGGGCTACTGGTCCGAAGGTATCCCATTCAGATGGCCTGGGTGCTAATAGTGGGAGGGCTGCTCGGCGTCGCCACCTGGGGGCTCGGAGCCGTCGGGGGGCCGGGAGCAGGTTTGTTCTTTGGCATGTTAATAATCTTGCCGTGGTGGTGCCTGCAAGCCTACCAAGCCTATCTCCCAGCTCCACAAGGCCAACTGGCCACGTTACGCCTTGCCTGGAAACGTGGTCACGACATCCGATTTCTTGGCGGATTATTTCTGTGGACAGCCCTCATGGACCTGTACATTATTTTGGCAAACCCTGAATACCACCTGTCCGTCTTTTGCACCAAACCTACCGGCATCTTAGGTCTCTTGTTCAAAGTGCAATCACCAGTGCTGCATATCGCCATCGGGTATGGCTTTCTCACACTTCGTCGTTGGGCCTTATTTGTCTTCCTGGCCTATGCCGGCTTTGGCATTCTCAATGCCACCAGCAACTTCGTATGCTTTGGATTCGGACGCATTCGCACCGTGTTCTTCATCTCAGTCTTGGCCTTTACGGCTTACGTCATCTGGCGCAGAGACTGTTTGGTGACCCATTCCCGACCATCCTAGAAATGGGAGTTAGACCACAAAAGTTCGCCCAAGTATTTGAGTAGAATTTCTGCGTTCCTCGATCTCACGCCTCCTCGCCTCGTATGGCGCTTTTTAGATGTGCCAACCGAATGGGGAATAGCCCAGTCGGCTCCAGGCTATCTGATACCAATCGATTGTATCAGCCTGGCTATCGCGGCTTAACTAGTTGTCCATAAAACCAGTGGAAGACCATGGACTGATTTAAGTTTTAAGGTCCGCAAAAAATTCGAACTTGATAATATCTCCAAGGAAAGGTAGTTTTTACAAAAATTTCAAACTTTTACCAGGCAGAATTTTCAATATTACGACCGTTTCTTTCTATCCTTAAACAAAATGGCCCATGCGAATTTATGGGATAGGACTTATATGAACCAAATCAATAAAGAGTGGGAAGAGTATAAAATCCTTCAAGACAAGCTCGACAAAATTGGTGACTTTCGATTCAAAGTAAGGGGATGGACTATTACTGTAATATCTGCGGTGGTGACAGGCGGATTTATTGGGAACATGACTCCATTTTTTTTAATTCTTCCCCTATTGTTAGTTTTCATTTTTCAACTTTTAGAGAAAAATCAGGACATTTGGCAAGAAGCTTTTTCCAAGCGAGTTTTCAGACTGGAAAGACAAATTTCCAGAAAACCTAACGAATCTCCTAGAATTGCACGATCAATAAGAGAAAGGCACTCAGAAGTAAAACATGGAGGATGGTTTGATAAACTCGCCCTTTATGCCTATCCGAATTTTTTTATAGGCATGTATTTTTTAATAATATTAGTTCTCCTTTTGAAGCTTTTCCTATCACAACCTCAACCTAATACGGTTGTTAAAACACCGGTAATCAAACCACTGTCGGCTACTATCCATCAGGTATCACCACCCAAAAAAGAAAATAGCTTTACCAATTCAAATGCAACCGCAAATCCTTTGAATTCCCAAAAACAGTCGCCTCAGCCAAATGATAAAGATATACTAAAAGAAAAAGAGAAAATGCATCCAGAAGATTTGCAATTTGCCCAATAGGATACAGGAAAAATGTCTAAGAAGGGTTCTCACCAAAAGTATATAGAGGAAATTATTGCGGAAATTGAGGAATTAGGAGTTGATAGTGTTAAAGGCCTTTACGAGTTTCAAAATTACATGGACGCCTTAGCATCACAATTATCTAAATTTCATGACATTCTTTTTAATAGTGACGAGGAAAATCCCCCTTCCCTTTCTGAAGTACTAGAGACCCTTTCTGGAAAATTAAAGAACTCTCACCTCAAAGATGTTGCCGGAGATATTGGCAGCCTCGATGACATATTTTCTGACATTGAGTATGAATCAGATTATAGCCCTGATTACATTGAGGCAGTTGAAGATACTAAAGTGCAAATGGTCACCGTCCTTCGAGAACAGATGCCATGCCTGCTTCAGAAACAATCGTTGGATTAAAACACCGAGCCATTGAAGCCCTAGAGAAAGCTGATTTTTCCTGGGCCGATCTCAGTGAAGTATCTGAAGAGATTATTCTGTACGGATCTCGTGCCGCTGGAGTAGAACGAGAATCTTCAGATTGGGATTTTCTTTGTGTCGGTTCTGGGAAAAATTGCAGAAAAAAAAAGATTGAAATTAAGTGGGTCAGCCACGAATATGTACTCTCAGAGAAATGGTTGGGCTCAGAATTGGCGGGCCATATTGCCAAATACGGAATTTGGCTAAAAGGTAATGGGACTTGGGTTTCTATGGTTTTCGTATCGGCAGATGCATTAAAAAGAAAAGAAATAGCAATTTGTGGCTATTTGGCTGGAATGAAGATAGCATGGTACTTTTGGGGAGATGATTATAAGAATGTAAAGGTGCGGAAATTAAGAAGACACATTCAAAGATTTGATTGCCTTTTTAACAATAGAGCAGTTCCCCCTAACTTTACCCTTGATCAAGAGTGGGGAGCACTTAAAAAGCCCAAAAATAAATTAGAAGAAATTATGGGCAAGATTAAATGTGTTCGTGAGTACAAGGAATTCATCGAGAATACAATTCTTCCCGTTATTTGATTTAAGATCAATTCTTATTTTTGACAAATTGTAGAATAATCCATAAAAAGCCTCAAAGCATGTTTTTTAATTTCAATCCTTAATTCAGAGGTGCCAAATTTCAGTACTTACACGACCCACCTTACTTTTCATCAATTACCAAAAACCACCTCCGTTTCTTAATCCGAGCGTGACATACTATTAATAAAAAAAACGTTTTAATACCCTTTCCCCAAACTCCTCTTAAAAAATTCAGCCTAAAGTGCTTAATTTACAGAGACTAGGATCGAGTGAAAATGGCGTTCATAAATCGGGTAGTTTTTTTACACGCGGGTGTGCAAGCAGAAGGGAGGGGATAGGGAAGGAAACCTACAGTTTCTGTGGTTTAACATCCTTCCAAGTAGGTAAGAGTAGGCAAGGTAAACTAGCTCCCACGACCTACAACTCCTGACGCTTTGGGTTTGGAGTGCCACGTCACGCAACGCACAAGCGTGCATACGCAAGCGTAATGAATGGCTTAATTTCCCGCATACATTTGTTGGGCGACCCCTCGCTCTACGCAACGAATAATCTTGCCGGCGTCACCGACCTTCGTCTTCCACGGCTAGAGCGATCACGATGAGAACCGCATAGTCTTGCTTCTTGCAGCCCACGACTGGAGGCATCGTCCCGCCTGGAGTGACCGGAAACGCCGTCTTCTGCACGTTTGCCGGAGAACACGAACCCTCACCGGTCGTCGGTGTATAGCGCGCGGAGCGGCACCTCAGGTGCGTCACGTCATAGAGCGTCGCCTGGTCATCAAGCTTCCAGCGGCTATTTCCATTCTTATCAGGGGGGTGAATGGTCAGCACGGTCGTGACCTCGCGGTCACCCGTGACCAGGTATTTGCCGGGAGGGATTGGAAATGTCGGCTGTTCCATGATGAGACCGTGTTCCTCCAGCCACCAGTCTGTGGGATCGAATTTCCAGCGTGCCGGGGCGACGCCACCCGCCTCCTCCAACTGCTTCAAGCTGCTCAACCGCACTCCCCGAGGACCTGGATCCAGCGGCCAGAGACCCCACGACTCCGCACCGTTCCCGGAGGTTGCATCCGGATCACCCAAGGCTGCGATGTACTGCGTTGAAATGCGCTGAAACTTCGGCTGACCTTCGCCTGCGGCATAAACCGTTTGACCGAAGCCGGCCATCATCACGAGCAATGCCGTTGCCAGACATGCCCCACCAATCAGGAGCATTGTTCCGAGAGTCGGAAACCAAATAAATCTTCGCTGTAAAGGGGTTCGCACTCTGAGTATCTTGGGCATTGAAATCATATAGTGACTTTCCTCCTTGGATGGGAAGGAACTCCCTAAATAAGTTAGGCTATATAGCCTAGCGCCAACGATAACGGACTGACAAACTGGTGCTGCGAGTTTGTCAGTCCGTGTTGATTATGTTGTTATGCGGTACTCAACTTTTTGCGACAGAACCATCGGGAGACACTATGTCGACATTTCGATCACGGTATGAGCTTGAAACAATTGAGTTAGCCAACTCAAGCGGCCTTGTCTTTGAATTTTTTCCGAATGGCGGGTTATTCCGTGTGATGTGTGATGAGGTGATGATTAATCAAATACTGGGCAACCCGCTTGAAGGATCATTGAACAATATCTATTTACGTCTCCGCACAGCTGATTCAATCACGTTCCTCCCGCTGATCGGACCCTCATCACCCAGCTCATTCGCGCATGCTCCCAACCAAGCTAGATGGCAAGGGCACTGGCAGGATCTGGCGTATACCTGTTCATTGACGCTCCACCCGGAGGCCACGATGTGGCTTTGGACTATCGATATTCGTAACACCGCCTCAACGGATCGTCTCTGCGATGTGATTTATACCCAGGATATCGGCCTGGCCCACGAAGGGGCGGTCCGGAACAATGAAGCGTATTGCAGCCACTACATTGATCATCATGTTCTGACTCACAACCTCTACGGACCTGTCGTCTGTTCACGCCAGAATCAGGCCTGCGGAGATCAGCATCCCTGGTTGATGCAGGGATGTACCACCCATGCCAGAGGCCTCGTGACAGATGGTCTGGCCTTTTTTGGTTTGTCGCATAAACACACCAATATCCCGGTTGGACTGACCCAGGATTGCCTCGTGAGTGTCAAACAGCAATATGAAATGGCATTTTGCGGTCTGCAATCCGATATCCTCCGGATTGCTCCCGGTGAGTCCCGATCGGTCACGTTTTATGCCGAATATGTCCCGCACCATCCGGAGCCCACCCAGGCCGCTGACGCCGACCGTATTCAGTCCACGATAACTCGTATCGAACGATTGCAAGCTCAATCACCCAATCGCGTGTTCACCCCGCAACCGGCCGCCGACACCATCTTGCACAACCTGACGATGCTGACCGGACAGGATGTAACCGACGACGAGGTCCAAAACCTCTACCCGGACCGAAGACGCCATGAGGAAGTCCAGAACGGAAGGTTGTTGTCGTTTTTCTATGCAGATGCCACCCATGTGGTGTTACAAGCCAAAGAGCTCCTCGTCGAACGCCCCCACGGCCATATCTTACGTAGCGGGAGCGCCCGAATGCCGCAGGACGATGGACTGAGTTCCACCACGCATATGGCCGGCGTCTTTCACTCCCATCTCACCATTGGCAACACGTCGTTCAACAAACTGTTCTCCATTACGAGAACTCCCTTCAACATCTTCAAAACGAGCGGCCTGCGCATTTTGATCAAGCGAGGCGCCACATATCATCTTCTCGGGATGCCGTCGTGTTATGAGATCGGCCTGCACTCCTGCCGATGGCGGTACAAGACCGATCAAGGATGGATTGTGGTCAATGCCTGGGTCAGCTCAGAAGACGCCGCCGCGTTTGTGAGTATCGAGTCCGATCAGGCCGAGACTTTTGTCATCCTCGGCAATCTGGTTTTAGGCAACCATGAGCTGGACCATCAAGGCCATATCGATATTGATGTCCAAACCGCAACGGCGACCTTGAGACCACATGCCACTACGGAGATGACCCAACGCTATCCGGATACAGTTTTCTACATCACCACGTCAGAACCGGCCAAGGTCGAGCACATCGGAACAGATGACGAATTATTTACCGATCACCAGTCCCGTGGACTCCCCTATCTGACATTTCGTACCAAACCGGTAGAGACGTTTTCTTTAGTGATCACGGGTTCAATTATCGACGCCGAGCAGGCAAAGACATTATGCCAGAAATATCAAGCGCAGCCAGCTCATTTGCAACAGGACCAACAGGCCGGCTGGTCATTTTGGCAATCACTCGGAAGACAATTTTACCTCTCACTCCCCAAGACGAATCCGCTGTGTGACAAACTCAATGATATCTTTTACTGGTACGTCCACAATGCCATGGTGCACCTCACGATCCCCCATGGTCTCGAACAATTTTCCGGTGCCGCATGGGGTGTCCGCGATGTCTGCCAGGGCCCGCTCGAACTCCTGTTGGCCACCCAACACCATCCTGAAGCGAAACAGATCTTGTTAACGGTCTTTGCCCAGCAATATGAGAAGACGGCTGATTGGCCGCAATGGTTTATGTTTGACCGGTTCGCCAATATCCAGCACCCGGAGAGCCATGGTGACATCATCATTTGGCCGTTAAAAGCCCTGGCGATGTACCTCGAAGCCAGCAATGATTTCAGCATCCTGGACATCGAGCTTCCCTATACTGAGCTGCCAAACTTCGGCCGTACCCCAACCCAATCAACTCTGCTACGCCATGTTCAGCGCACGATTGACGCTATCGAATCCCGCTTTATTCCGGGTACGGCGTTATCGGCCTATGGAGCCGGGGATTGGGACGATACCCTTCAACCTGCTCAATCCGCCATGCGCGAGCATATGGTCAGCACCTGGACGGTCGCCTTAACCTATCAAGTGTTCCAACAATTGGCCATCGCCTTTAGCAAGGCCGGGCTCTATACCGACGAACAACGGCTGCTGCAGTTAGCCCGGCGCATCAAAGCGGATTTTCACCAGCATCTGATACCGGATAAGGTCGTGAGCGGATTTGGCTATCGGCACCCGGATGGGCGGGTCGAACCCATCATTCATCCGAGCGATACGCGCACAAAGATTCACTACCGGCTGCTGCCGATGACCCGCAGCATGATCGGCGAGTTATTTGCCCCTGAGCAAGTGCAGAATCACCTGCGGCTCATCGAGTCCCATTTACGCTTTCCGGACGGTGTCCGCCTCATGAACAAACCCGTATCGTATCAAGGCGGGGTACGAGTGTTATTCCGTCGGGCCGAAGAGTCGGCCCATTTCGGACGTGAGATCGGGTTGCAATATGTCCACGCCCACATCCGCTATATCGAAGCCATGTGCAAAATCGGCCAAGCCCGGAACGCCTATGACGCGATCTTGCAGATTCTACCAATCACCATTCAGGATCAGGTATCCAATGCGGTGACACGGCAAAGCAATACCTACTTCAGTAGCTCTGATGCGGATGTGCGGGATCGGTATGAGGCCGAACAGCTATGGGATGCACTACGGGCGGGTCAGGTGCGGGTGAAAGGCGGTTGGCGCATCTACTCCAGCGGGCCCGGTATCCTGATCAATCAAATCGTCAGCAATTTTTTGGGCCTGAGACTGTCGTATGACGATGTCATCATCGATCCCATCCTGCCCAAACAACTGGATGGATTACAATTTACCTTTGCCATGAATGAAAAACCCATCACTGTGATCTACACCATTGCCGGTGATGCCCCGGCTTCGGTCCAATCCGTCACCATCAATGGAACCGAAATGGGATTTACACGCGATCACAATCCCTATCGCCCTGGTGGGGTCCGGATCCCACGCCCCGACGTGTACCCCCTCCTGACTGACGGCCCCAATCGCATTCTCATCAGCATAGGCTAAAGCGATTTCCCGCGAAGCTGAGGTATTCGTCAATAACAGACTTGGCTCCAACTATTGTATGGATGGGCAGCACATTGTGAATCCCACAGATCTATAAGACATGATGCGGAAATGACGGGGACAACATCCAGCATCCCGTCTTTCCCTGTCGTTGACTTCACCTCTTTCAGTATGCGATTTTTTTTAGCAGGCCGCATGTTCAATTTGTTTCGGAGGAACCATTTATTAACCTTATGGATTAAGGAACATCATGATGGTGAAAAGATTTCTGCATTCTTTTTCCTTGCCGAAGGTAGTTTCTCTCATAATGGCCTGTGCCTCGATGCTCTTTTGGGGCAGTGGACAAGCGGAAGACGCGGCCTCTCCCGCAACGCAACAATCCCCCGTGGTTCCCAAACAGGGCTATTCCCCTCCCGGCTATAATCCGCCACAGCCAGGGTACGAATACGTTCCCAACCCCCAGTATAATGGCTATAGTACCTTTGACTATGATTACGGAGGGCCGACCTACATTCAACGGAAAGCTCAAGCTCCCTACGTGACGGAATATGGGGAACCCGTTCTGGAGGAATGGCAGTATTCCGGGGGCTACCAGGGAGCATTAGACCGCGGAGAAATCCATTACCAACCCGGCTCCGGGTACAACAGTCAGATAGCTCCTCCCACTCAAGGGAAGGGACAATGACCGGGGAGGTTTAGTCGAACACTCGGAATGAGGGTCAAAAACCCATTCAGTCGTGCCACATCTTCAACCCCTTTTTTAATAAATTCCTGATCTCATGGCCAGGAGACACCCCTCAAAGACCTGTAATTTAGGTGTCTCTGCGAAAAAATGCGGATGGAGAAGGATCGGGCATAAGAAATTCCATAATCTTTTGGCCATTAAAATCAGGAAGGGAGACATTGAACAACGGCCCAATAGTGAAGGGAAAAATCCATAAGAGATACCGACCGATCCGGGGCCTTTTTAAACCACCCATCTCAAGCGACCGTATGAATTCCCATGTTGTGTGGTAATTTGGGAATATCATTTTTTCAGAATGGACAAACCCCAATTTCAGGTTAATCCATGAACCAGAACGAACTCGAACAATGGATTCTTGATCTTCCCAAAGTCGAACTTCACCTTCATATCGAAGGGACCCTCGAACCGGATTTGATGTTCGATCTCGCGAGGCGTAACAGCCTCTCTCTTCCCTTTGCGACAAGTGAGGAGCTGAAGCGGGCTTACAACTTTCAAGATCTGCAGTCCTTCTTAAATATTTACTATGAAGGCTCGCAGGTCTTACGACAGGAACGTGATTTTTTTGATCTGACCTGGGCCTACCTCAGACGCGTGGTGAAGGAACATGTCCGCCACGTGGAAATCTTTTTTGACCCCCAGGCGCATATGAATCGGGGGGTAGACCTTCACAACGTCATTTCAGGTATTCACACCGCCCTTGAGCAAGCTCGCACCGAGTTGCAAGTCTCCTCCAAACTGATTCCCTGTTTCCTTCGCGATCTCCCTCCCGATTCTGCCAGACAGACGATGGAAAAGATCCTGGATTATCGAGACTGGGTATCGGCTGTGGGGCTGGATTCTTCCGAGAAGGGGCGTCCTCCGGAGCTTTTTCAGGACGTCTTCGATCGCGCACGGACTGAAGGATTGCTGACCGTGGCTCACGCCGGAGAAGAAGGTCCTCCGGAATATATTTGGCAGGCCCTCGAGCTACTCAAAGTCGTCCGCATCGACCACGGCATTCGTTGTATTGAGGATGAATCCCTCGTTCATCATCTGGTTCACACTCAAATTCCTCTCACGGTTTGCCCTCTCTCGAATGTGAAACTCAAAGTGTTCCCCTCACTGGGTCATCATAACTTAAAGGTGCTTCTCCAACGAGGTTTATGCGTGTCGATCCATTCCGATGACCCTGCCTACTTTGGAGGGTACATTACCGATAATTATCTTGCCGCTCAGCGGGCGCTCAATCTCCAGCCAACCGATATCCTTCAATTGGCAAAAAATGGCGTGAAGGCTAGCTTCCTGTCAGACACAGAAAAGGAAAAGCTCATTGGTGAAATTCAGGACCATGCCGCAAACCTGTAGCATTGGCAGTTTTGAGATCATACAGAATATAGGGTCTCCGTCCTACAGCGCTCATCATTCTGAGAAGATGAATCCTGATGGAGGTCCATTGAACGTCTGATGATGACCAAAAATTAGGTGGGAGACACCCTCAACAAAATGGTCATGCTGAGCCGCTCGATTCCGTTCAGGGCAGACACAAGCATTTGCCTGAGACATGCCGTGGTTAGGCTGGGCTCAGATCCTTCGTTTCTCTCAGGATGACAAGGAGAGGACCGGAAAAGGGCTCGAACCGTAATTTTCGTATGATCCTTTTCAACACCCTATTTGGGGTCTTCCCGGCCTTCCCGCTCAACTGCCGCTAAGTAAGGTAAAGCCCGACCCTCACCCCCTAGGTCCAAGCCATACCCGATTACCCACACATCCGGGATCTCAAATCCGACGTAATCTACCCTGAGACCCACCTGATGACGGCTTGGCTTATCCAAGAGGGTACAGAAACGGACCCAGGCCGGCTGCTGTTGTTTCAGATGTTCATGCACCGCGTGCAACGAGAACCCTGAATCGAAAATATCATCGACGACCACTACCACTTCATCTGTGATATGAGGGAGTTCCTCCCTCAGAAAGCTGACTGACCCGCTGGCCTCACTGGTGCCACCATAGTGTGAAACTTTTAAAAATTCGACTTGTGACTCGATGCCATGGTGTGAAAGGTGTCGCACGAGATCAGCCAGGAAGACAAAGCTTCCTGTCAACAATCCAAGCAGGATGGGCTTTCGGGTCGGCAAATCGGTTGCGATCAGTTTGGCTAATTCGCCAACCCGCGTCTCAATGGTCTTTTCATCAATCAGGACAGAATGAGGAAGCACAAAGTCCCTTCTATCAATTCCTGTGTCATGAAATTCTTGACTATTCTACATAGCCACCGCAAGCACAGAAGAGGAAAAATCTACCTTTTAACCACCTAATCGAGCCACTCCGACAGACGGACCCATGGCTAACTCAAGAAGGTCCGAAACAAGAGGAGACTGCGAGATGAAAGAACATTCCTTGGCTTTATGGCGTTGTATTCAAGTATCTCGGCGGGAAGATGCTTGGGGAGCGTGAAGGGGCATAAGAAGTTCATCAATCGGCCGGCCATCAACATCAGGAAGGGAGACATTAAGCAACTGTGCAATCGTGGGGGCATAATCCATAAGCGACACCGTCCGATCTACAGTTCCCGGTTGAATTGATGGTCCGAAGGCCAGGAACATGCCGCCCGCTCGATGATGCCCTGTACGAGGATGCCAGAAATTTGTCGAGATTTTCCCGAATTTTTCTGAAAAGACGGCTGGAATAGGATCTTCTTCATACCATTCCACCAGGAGATCGGGCAGATGAGCAAGGTTCTCACCGGAATAATAATCGGCTGTACGAACAATTCGCTGGATCACCGGCTTTCCTGTCTTGACGTTGATGATCCCTAACAAATCCTTTTCGAGCTCCATACAAAATTGTTGAAATTCCAGCCCCGGCTGGACCTTGCCTTCTGGTTCCCGGCCAACCAGATTCACTCTGATCCCGGCATGGGAAGGCGTGTCATGAATAGAAAAGCACTTACTCCCCGCTCGATCCACCAGTGGGCCAGAGTCTGAGGACAGTTTATGAGAAAGAGGATATATTATGGGCGCAAGGAATTTCTGAACGTCCGACGGAATCTTCTGCCACATTCGGTACAGGAAGGCGAGTGATCTTCGTTGAAGAAGAGGGCCTGTGACATTGTTCGCCGGGATTTTTGGCGGCACAGCCACCTTTAACTGAAGCAGGAATTTTTCCAAGAAGCCATATGGGATGTTCGTTTGCCCCATTCCATGGCTGACAAAAACGATCACCGTGGTTTCTTCGTCAATATCCTTGAGAATTTCTCCAATGGCCGTGTCGATGGCTTTATAGACATCCTTGATCGGATCCCCAACGTTCCTGGCAAGATCTGCATCATGCCATTGATGGGTGGGATCGTGTACATGCCAGCACTGATGACCGATACAGTGACTTTCGGTGAAAACCTGGGCAAACAAATCCCAATTATTTTGTTGCAGAAAATGTTTCGTGACCGCAGTCTTTCTGTCGACCCCGTTTATAAGAGTATCACGAAAGGCCGCGACCCCCGCCGCATCCCGTTTTGCATCACAGTCTCCCTGGATAGGATGAGAGCACGGTGAACCAAAGCGTTGTTCCACCTCAGCAGCCAGCGAGGGTGGCCATGTCATAAAACCGGAATGCGCATCGTGTGCGCCATATTCAACCAATTGAATCCCGTTGAGATTGTGCGACAGGGGCAGTCAGAGGAATATCAAGGATGGCGACCCTTCGCCCTGCCCGGCTTAGATGGTTCCAAAAGGGTTCACGTTTAACACTTTCTCCTGCATACGTTGGATGCAGCTCATACGTTCCCGACTGAAGCTGATGTAGGGAATGAATCCCGTGCTTACCCGGGTTGACGCCGGTATACCATGTGGGCCACGTCGAACCGACAAAAAGCCCTGGAGTGCTCATGGTGGCTCCCACCATACTTTTTGCGAACAGGGCTTGCATGGTCGGCAGAGTTCCATCCTGCGCCCATCGTTTGAATAAATCTCTCGATCCCGCATCAATACCCAGCAACACAACTTTTTGGGGTTTTTCCAACTGAATACTCCTCAGAAATCCAACCGCGGTATTTCTACACCATGCAACGAGAAGAGGTTTGAAGTTGTCACGAATTTTTCAATACGATGGTTCAGATCCGGCTCGTATGACCGAGCTAACCTACAGACCTTAATTGAAAAAAAGTGGAATATCAAACCACACCTCGCTAATGGCAGAAGGCTGCGTTGGGAATGGACCGTGAAGTATTGGGATACCAGGAAGACGGTGGTAGTCTCTCGTAATGGCAGCTTAAACGGATTTCTCTATTAGCCAAAGAAAGTCAGGTAGGGTTGCGATGCGAATGGCATATGTTATTGATTCCTGCTCATGGGTCACGACCTTTACGATCAATGAAATGGTAGAGATTCAGCGTGCAGGCCATCAAATAATTCTGGCGCCTCTTTATTCAGGCGGGCCCTCTCTTACTCATTATGGAAGAGCTGAGCATGTGAAACCCGAAGCCGTCCTGCCTGACCCTCCGTTTGACCTCCAAGTCGCAGGCTTAGCCCTTCTAATGCTCCTGAGGCGTCCCTGGCGCGTCTTGAAAACTCTTGCTGCCCTTCATTGGGCTGCAGGGCTAAATCCTTATGCGCATATCAGTAATATTATATGGACGCCCAAAGCGCTGGCCACGGCCTGGCGCCTGAAAAAGATGAACGTAGATCGGATCCATGCACCGTTTGCCACCCGGTCAGCCACCTGCGCCGGTATTGCGGGACGTGTCAGTGAGATTCCTTTCTCATTCACCGCCCATGCCTACGATATTTACTGTACCTCACTTAAACTGCGTAACGACACCCTCAGATGGAAGATTCGCCATGCAACCCAGGTGTTTGCCATTAGCGAAGATGGGATTCGCCTCCTCCGCCGGATGGCACCTGATTGTTCCCACATACACCTTGTTCATGTGGGTATCCCGTTGACATTGTTTACGCGGAGACCTGCTCCTCCTCACCATGGAGTTCTTCAGCTGTTATGCGTGGCCAGTTATGTTGAAAAGAAAGGCTTGGATACGCTCCTGGATGCCTGCAAGATTCTGTGTGAGAATAACTTCAGATTCTATTTGCGCTTATATGGCAATGGCCCGTTACAACCAGTGTTGGAGCAGCAAATTTCCGAATTGGACTTACTTGACAAGGTTTCGCTTGGAGGTCCCATCACACAGGACGAAGTGTTGGAGCAAATGACGAAGAGTCATCTTGTTGTCATGCCATGCCGCAAAGATGGCACAGGGAATATGGATGGGATCCCGACTGTTTTTATGGAGGCCATGGCCGTCGGGCGCCCCGTGATCAGTTGCCCCATTGGAGGAATACCAGAGCTCGTGCGGGATGGAGAAACAGGTTTATTGGTGGGTTCCAATGATCCACATGCATTGGCTGCAGCAATTATGCGGCTTGGGGAAGACCCGGCTCTTCGAAATCGCCTGGTCCAACAGGCTCGCGCCTTGGTCGAAAAACACCATGACATACAGACGACGGTAACCTTGATGCTTCGTCATATGAACCAGCCTCACAAATGCGGGCAACAGGAGGGAGAATGCGAGTAGCGACAGGGTCATGTCCCGTGCAAAGACTGTCGCGCATGGTCCAATTATGATCCAGGTTTCCGTCATCGTACCCTTTTATAATTCGGAACGGTATATCCAGAGATGTGTCGAAGGATTACTTCAGCAAAGCTTACCACGAGAGGCCTACGAACTGATCCTGATCGATAATAACTCTACGGATTCCTCTGCGGAAACGGCGAGACAATATCCCGGCATTCGGTTGCTGACAGAACCGAAACAAGGCGCGTATGCGGCCAGGAATCGAGGGCTACAGGAAGCGAAGGGCGAAGTCCTGGCCTTTATCGATGCGGATTGTGTCCCCGCTCACGATTGGCTGCACCAAATCATGATGGCAATGGAGCAACCAAACCTCAGCATTGTTCTCGGTCAGAGAGAATATGGCGGGGACTCTCATGTGCTATCGATGTTTGCAGCTTACGAGGATGAAAAGCATCATTACGTGTTCAATAGCAGAAAAAAAGAACTCTATTACGGGCATACGAACAATATGGCCGTAAAAAAACACTTGTTTGACGACCTGGGTCCCTTCGTAGAGCGAGCCAGGGGAAGCGACACGGTTTTTGTTCGACAATCTGTCAATAAGTATTCTTGTGAGGTCGTCCGGTATTGCCCACAGATTCGAGTCCGGCATTTGGAAATTGAAACTCCAAGGAATCTGTACCAAAAATTTTTTATTTATGGGCGTAGCAGAAGAAGCCATAGACTTATTGTGGAGCAAGAACCGTTAAGTAATAAGGAACGGCTGCAGGTATTTCGCAATGTCGTCCGTACCCGGCGGTACTCTTGGATGGAATCCATGATGTTAATTCTGTATCTTGGAATCGGCCTTGCTTACTGGAATCTGGGTGCAATCAGCCTCGCCAAAGAGGAAAAAGATCCCGTGAAATAAAGAAACATGGATGGATGGCTGATGGTTTTGAACAGAACAGTTACTGAAAGATATTCTATCCAGTGCATAAAATTTTTGGCGATGGCCATCGTACTGTTAGCGGGATGCGCATCAATGCCCCCCAGACATCAGGAGAATCTGTGCACAATTTTCGACCAATACCCCGAATGGTACGATGCGGCCAAAGATTCCCAGGAAAAATGGGGCACCCCACCCCACATTCTCATGGCTTTCGTCAAACAGGAGTCGGCGTTTCGCCACGACGCGACGCCCCCATGGGATTGGTTCTTGTTCATTCCACTCGGACCCCAATCGTCGGCGGAAGGCTATGCCCAAGCTAAAGATGAAACATGGGAGGAGTATGAGGATGAGGCCGGTGGGTTCTTCAATAGCCGTTCATCCATGGAGGACGCCCTGGACTTCATCGGCTGGTACAACCACAAAACCAGCAGAGAGCTTGGCATATCCAAATGGGACCCCAAGCGCCTCTATTTGGCTTACCATGAAGGTCGCGGCGGCTATCGGCGTGGGAGCTACGAGCGTAAACCGAAGGTCGTGCGCATCGCGAATCGTGTGGATCGCCAAGCCAGGCAATACGGCGCTCAGTTACGCCAATGCGAACATCGGTTCAGGTGTCGACACTGGTATCAATTCTGGCCATTCTGCAGCTGAAACTCCAATCTCTGATCACGGCAGGGTATTGTAACGGGGGGAATCAGAATTTGCTGTATACTATTACTTTATCCTGCCGCATTCCGGTTAGGCCTGTCTGTCCCCAAATAACACCTCTGGAACATAATATCCGCGTTTTAAAAATTACATGGGACAAGCATGTTGGACTGACCCACCCGCATTAACACCAGCCATTTTAAAAATGAGCGCAAGGAGCAGGTTATCTTTGAGCAATTCCCGGGTTATATGACACCGTTCCGTGTATCCTGCCGAAGCCGGGTCGCCGGTCGAGGAGGCACTCTTGGCATAGCAGTCTCCTGCACAATTATATTTTGCGATACACCCCTGGCACTTCGGCATGTCATGAACATTAAGTTTCCCTAAACGATCAATCGCTTCATGATCCAGAACGAATTCACCATCCTTCTGATTCCACGCTCCATATTGGAACAACCTGGATCGAGGATCCGTAGGTTGAAGAACTTCGTTACATGAAGTCACAATTCCACGCGAGGTGACCAGGAAGTTGCTCGCATCACTGGCACCACAAAAAGTCTCCCGGTGCTTCAGAGAAGCCGCTGAATAGTGCAGTTGAATACCAAATCCGGCAGCCACTTGTCTTGCGGTGCGGAAGTTCTCAACGAATATCTGCCCATCAAGATGTCCAATCTGGTCCTTCAGGTTTGTCACTTTTGTGGCATCGAACACCGGTTCGAAGTGGAGACTTTTGCATTGGAGGTTCTCCCCGACAAACGCAACAAATTCCGACAATGTCGAACTCCCTGCGACTGTCACCGTCGATCGGATATCGTAGGTCCTCCCACGCATCTCAAGCCCCTTCATGATGGCAATAATTCGATCGAACGAACCCCCGCCATTCGGCAGGACCCGATGCTCATCATGCACTTCTCGCACACCGTCCAAGGAAAAGGTCAGATGAGTGCAGTTCACTGCAATGTAATCCAGCCGGGATTGGGCAAACACACCATTCGTGCTCAACGATACGGAGGGCTTGAAATGATGGACCCTGCACTGTTCTTTGTAGTATTCAATAATTTCCCGAAATATACCCCAACTAGCCGTGGCTTCCCCTTCTCCTAAAAACCTGATGGACGGATCCACATTTTGCACGTGTGCATTCTGAACAATTAAATCAATTGCCCCTTTCGCTATGGGCAAGGGTATATCTAGATCTTCCAGCCTCCCACCTTCCGCATAACAATACGTGCACCGCAAGGTGCACTTCTGAGTGTTGGAGAAGGTCGCGCTGGTTGGGGCCCATCGTGTGCTGGGCTTGACCAGGGACCGCTGTGGCGTCTCGGGAATCTTGAACACGTTGCGTTTGACGAGGCCATCGATCAGAGATTGCTCATTTGGTAGGAGCGTCTCATGACGAAAATATTTTCTGACGGTCGAAGCGCCAAATTCGTCCAGAATCATGCTGAAATTTGAAAGGGGACTGTAAAACAAGTATCCGTTGAGAAATGAAACAAGAAAGATATCTCCTGCTCCTTCTATTCGCTCTTCAATGAAGTTCTCTGAAGGATGACTGCGACTGTTGCTACGTTTCTGCGGCATAAGTAAGGTTGTTGGCATAGGAGACTCTCCTTTTAGACATTAGGATTTTTTCTTGTCCGTGGAGCGAGTCGGAAGCCTGGACGAATTCATTTTTGTACGGATTTCGTCCACAATAGACAGGAAATCTTCTATGCTCTTGAGTTTTTTGATATCCATTCCTGCCACAACTTCACGAAAAATTGGATTGGACACCACCTCAAGAATATCTGTTTTAACCGGCTTCAATTGACAGGAACAGCCAGGCCCCGGCTTATCTTCGCATGAACAGCCAGGAGGCTTGTCCTGACAGGAACAGCCGGGTCCCGGCTTGCCTTCACATGAACAGTATAGGGGACCATGATTTACGAGGACGTCAGCAAGAGCAATGATACCGAGGGGATCAATGGCACGAACCGGTTTATCAGGCATACATACCCCCTATTGAAAACAGATGGAACCCCTGTTTCAGGTTAATGGCTATTGCTCATTACCCATGTGGTAATTTTTCAATGCGCCATTCTAAAGTACGGACATAAATTGTCAATGAAAATAATGACCCCGTTTTCCACAGACATCCGACGTCCTGATGTATAGAGAATCAACACCTTGTCATGGGGGATTCACTTATTTCGTGGTTGGGGAGATTGATATTCGCGAGGCCGTGATGTCATCAAGGCAACTGTTATAGAGACTTCCTGGCTGAACGGACTAGACAGCTTCTTGCGTTTGAAGGGCAGCACAAACGGAACACTTTCCGACTGCTCAGGCTATCTATTTATCGTAATTCGTCATGAATGCCTTCGGCGGTTCTCTTGTGACCACCCGGCACGTCTTCTAGTTCCCGCACCGCTTTGATTCGGCCGTAAAGGCGTCTCAAGTGGTCCTCATATTCGCCCCGTTTGAGACCGGCGTGATCTCGTTCAAAGATGCGACCCAGCAGATAGCCGATGATTTCCATCACGTCCAGGAGCTTGCCATCCGGCTCCATCGCTTCTTCAGAGAAAAACTCCATCACCGCCACCACTTTCGGTCCAATTAAAATAGGAAAGGCAAAGCCGGCCTTTACGCCTATTTCCTTGGCAAGACGGGCGCGAGGGAAATTGGGATCCTTGGTCACATTTTTGATCCAAGCTGCCTTTCCACTGGCCAACACTCGACCAGGCAGCCCTTCTCCGGGAACGAACTTCGTTGATTCCGTCACCTGTCGAAACGTATCGAACTTACTCCAGTCCCTCAGAATCCAAATTTTTCCGGGACTCAACAGATCATTATCGCCGTCACGAATATAGAGATGGGCGACCGGCCACCCCGTATAGTCGCAGATCACTTTCATCGCCTGTTTTAACGCATCCTCCACCGGATCATTGGTATTGGATAACACGGCAATTTCCTGATTCAGTTTCAGAAAGGTTGTTTCCTGCTTCAACAGATTATATGCCATTTTCATTTTTTCCGATTCTTTCTGCTCTTCGATAAATCGGAGTTGTCCCAAGGCAAACACGGCGACCAGCCATATGATAAAAATGGAAAGTGCCCGATTGATTTCTCCCATCCATAACGGCACGCCGGGGTCGGAAATAAACGCCCCTTCTAATGTGAGAATCGTCCCGGCAATGGCCCCGCCATAGATCAACCGCTTATCTTTCGCCGTGAAACCCAATAACACCAAAACAGCATAGGCTTCACTAATGGACACGCCCAACGGGAACATGCCATCAACCACGGAGATGACCAGGGCAACACTGCCCATTAGGACCACATAGCCAATAGTCGTGATCGAAAAAACGGGAATGGCTGAAAGGGGTTTAATCATAAGATTCCTGCATTAGTGCCGAAGTGTGATTGAGGTTCGTGAGCGTTATCATTTTTTCCGGCACCGTTTTTGGCAATCGACGTCCTAGAGTTCAAGCACTCGTGGCTTCAGGGGAGATTCGCCCGACACAAACTCTTCCTCCAGGCATCGCACGCAATCGAAAATATCACCAAAAATATGATGTTCCGGAATGAGTCTTGGCGTCAGATTCACCGCGCGGAGCATCTCCAGAGGCTGTGGATTCACGTTGGCCAACAGGACTCGAATACCCCGCTTTTGCATGTATTCAAAAACTAATTCCAGAGCATGAGCGGCTGATTGGTCGAGATACGGCACACGATTCATCTCAAAAATAAGAATTTTGACTGCGGGTAACTGTTTAATATTATCGATTAAAAAATGAGAAAAGCCGAAGAAAACCGGACCGGTAAATGTTTTGATATACACGGTATCTAAATAATCCTGTGGTAAAACGAATTCTTCCCTCAGGTCGCAGGGTTTTCGGATTTTTAGCGACCGAAGGGGAAACAGGACAATTTTTTCTTCTCCGATGTCCCCCATTTTTTTCATGAACACAAAGACTGAGAGGGTCATCCCTGCTCCGACGGCTGTGATCAAATCGACAAATACAGTCAGGAACAACACGATGAAGAGGATGGCGCTTTCAGCCCGGTCCACTTTCACCACTTCCTTGAGGCCCTTATAGTCGATAATGTCCAAACCGACAGTTATGAGTATGGCCGCCAGAACGGGAATGGGCACGTATTGAACATAGGTACCCAAGCCTAACAACACAGCCAGCAGAAAAAGACTGGAAACAACCCCGGCGAGCCGTGTACGACCTCCAGCCTTCACATTGACAATCGACGACATGGTCGTTCCCGCACCGGGTAATCCACCAAAGAGTGCCGATGCCACATTGCCCATACCCTGACCAATTAATTCCCGATTACTCTGATGCTTGGTTTCGGTAATTTTGTCGACAATGACTGCAGTCAAGAGGGTGTCAATGCATCCCAAGGCTCCAAGGGTCAATGCGGCGGTGATGATAAAGGACGGTCGAGATACGTCCACATTTAATAAACGTTCAAGTTGTAAGGAAGGCAAGCCCTGGGACACCTCCCCAATTAGAGGAACAGACAAACCGGTCGCCAGTGCGAGGAAGGTTCCAAACAACAAGGCCATTAGTGCAGCCGGAATTGTGGTACTGACCTTAGGGGCCGCATACAGAATCACCAGGGTCACCCCCCCCAGCGCCAGCGCGTGTATATTCATGTCACGAAAAGCCTGCGCCCCCCCGGTGAACACTCCATAGATGGTGGAGGGAGCCGACAAGCCCATTAACGGAAACACTTCAAATAAGATCAGAATAATGCCAATGCCGGTCATAAACCCGGAAAGCACCGGATAGGGAATATATTTGATATTTCCGCCAATTTTTATGAGTCCGAAAACGATTTGCACCACACCCGCTAAGATGAATATTCCAATGATCGTCCCCAGGGCCAATTCCAAGCTCCCGGCGAAACTGATGGCTTGAGAAACAGTCAACGCGGCCACCACCGTCATGGGGCCGGTTGGAGTACTGATGAGCGTGCGCGTGCCGCCAAAAAGAATGGCAATGGCTCCCAGCAGGATTGCACAATACAGCCCGGAAACCGCTCCCAGTCCTGATTGAAGGCCAAAGGCCAGTGCCAAGGGTAAGGTCACCACTCCAGCGGTCAAACCGCCGAGAACATCTCCCTTGATATGAAGAAAATTATATTGTGATTCCTGCGCGGCGTATGTCATAGGAAAATAGCGATCACCCGGTCAGAGCTTCAGCCCGACTCCTATGCCTTGGGTTTGCACCCCGTCCAAAGCCCTCTGGGCATGTGTGTCCCCTTACACCAGTCAACGACGCGATAGTATAGGCTATGAACCTAATGTTTTAAAGCCAACGGCGGCTGGATGGAAGGTGGGATCGATGCCCGATTTCAGGGAGACACGGTAAAAAGAGGACAATATGACGACTTAGGTTCGTTTGGCCCCTTTACGAAACTCTTTTCAGGAAGTTGCCGGAATATAATCATATCCTCAAAATCATATCCTGCGCGTTACAGTCCCGAATGTCATCGCGTCGCGGTGGTGCAAACCTCCGGTTGGACCCTGAGAAGAAAATTGATGAGTGGCAATAGGTCGATTCTGTTGGGACATTTGACCTTAGTTACGCGAAAGTCGGCGTACGACATCTGTCCCACAAGGATTCCTACAGTCGACTCGCTCGGGCCATGGGGTGCAGATATGCCTCACTCATTACCGGTCGCGAACAATGGCGGAAAGGAAAGGATTTCTTGGATACGATTCCAATTGCGTGGGGCTGCTTAGCAGGTGACCGCGCATATGATGCGTTGGCTCGACTACAAGGGATTGAGCAAGACTCCGGGCCAGCAATACAGAATCCATGACACCAGCATTCATGGGAGGAAGCCAACCTCAACACCGGACGTATTGTCACCGGAACGAACGAGACTTAGACCCGGCTTTGCTGATCCCCGTGAATCCAGCCTCGAACAGACATGGTTCACCGAACATCATGAGGCCGCATTCCCATACAGTTGTGAGTTTAACCCTTATGTTGGGGTTGAGATCATGCAATGCATTTTTGGCAAACAAATCCTTCGAAAACAAAAATCTCCTCAACTGCGTTCAACCAAGAAAAGGAATGAATACTCTTTTTTTCCAGCTTGATAATCAATATCTTCTCCAAAAGAAAAAGTGAGAATAAGTAAACCGAGATGTCTCCCTCATCTTTTAAAACAGACGTTAAAAGGTTGGGCTAAAGTCACCATAATTTCAACATGCTTTGAGGGCCAGCTTAGAACAGCTTTCTCCTTCGTGGAAAGTCCCCCTAGGGCAAAATTGCCATATTCCTTTTACTTTACACCGCCTTTGAAATTATTAAAAAAAGAGAATACAGTAAACCCGTTCCGGTAAAGCTCGCTCTGATAGAAGGGATTCGGTCTTTGCTTCATTAAGGATTGAAAGGTCTTAACCTTTCTGGAACAGGTCGTCCATCATGAAACGCATTCTCCTTGTTGATGATCATGAGATGGCCCGGAAAGCCATGAAGCATTTTCTTGAGCACCATGGATATGCCTGCGAGGAAGCCGGACACGGAGCCGTTGCCCTGGCTAAGTTGGAGCAAGAGCCGAGCATAGATCTCATCGTTTCCGATAACCAGATGCCGGTCATGACCGGCATGGCCTTACTCCTCCAGGTGAAAGCCAACCCTCATTTCCGCTCCATCCCTTTCATTCTGTATTCGGGAAACATCACCGACGAGATGTACCAACAGGCGAATGACGCGGGAGCTCTGGCCGTACTCAACAAACCGTACAACTTTTCAGATTTTGTCGGGATGGTTAATAAAGCTCTCAAAACGCCGTAAATCGTCGAGAGGGCGCTCCCGGGGTTCTTCATCTCCAAAATATTGTGATAGTTCAGCTTGTCCGTGAGGTCACAGGTTGCACGGAGAAGCATAGACCAGCCTGGGACCGGACTCTTTTGAAGTATAGGGATGAACCATGCTCCGAGACATGGTCAATCACCCGCAATCATGCTGCACAAGGAAAATCACGCCAGAGGAAAGGTCAGGGCGCCACCACTTGAAAAAGATTGCTGTAGTCGTCTGTCCAGAGGATTTCTTCGAGTGATCGCCAGGGTGCAATCCGGAAGTTGACGAAGGGGTCTTTTAAAAACGCCTGGTTGTTCGTGACCAGAATCCAATCACTATAGCTATTCCCTTTTTTAGGGTCAGCCACGTCCTTGATCCAGAGCGCCTGTTTGCCAAACTCTCGAGCCAGGGCCCGGACCACGGGGCTGAAGTCAAAGTGACGATTCGAGACATGGAGGGCGAGGATCCCGTCGGGTTGTAAATGCTCCCAGTAGAGAGCAAAGGCCTCCCTCGTCAGCAGGTGCACCGGAATGCCGTCCCCACTGAAGGCATCCACCGCTAAAATATCGAACTGCTGTCGATGCCCGTTATCCAATTCCCGCTCGAGGGAAATTCGTCCATCTCCAAGGACCACCTGCAGGGATCCCTTAGCATCTTTGAGAAACGTGAAGTACTCCCTGGCCATTCGATCCACCTCAGGATTGATTTCATAAAATCGATACGTATCGCCGGCCCGGGCATACACGGCGGTGGTGCCAACCCCCAATCCGATGTTCCCAACCCGCAAGCCCCCTTGCCGTTTCCTGTCCTCGAGCGTGTTGAACCTCAGTTGTTGAGGATGACGGCTGATAGCCAAGCTGATTCCACTGAACGGCCCATAATAGGCGGTCGGGTATGAGTGCCGGGGGGGATTCAGAAATTGCCGGCCATGGTTGATGCGACCGTGATAGAGGAAACGGCTGGCGGACTTTGTCTCTTTGTCCGTCTCCTTTATTCGCAGGACACCATAAAAACTACGCGATGTCAGAATAGTACTCGCTTGCTGGTCGTGAATATGCAGTGCCAGAAAACCTGCAAGAGTGGCAATTGCCCCAACAAACACAACCCTTTCTGACCAGAACATGAGTGGCGGTCTGCGTGGATTTCTTGTCCGAAACAGGCATATTCCCAGGAGCATCATTGTGGCCACCAGCCCAAAATGAAATTCCCAGTATCCTTGAAAAAGAACGGGTGCGACCAGGTTGACAAACACTCCACCCAACGCTCCCCCCAACGCGACCATGAGATAGAAAGATGTGAGAAACCTGGCGGGAGGCTTCAAGCGAACCAGTTCGCCATGGCACACCATGCAGCAGGCAAATAGGACCCCCGAATAGATGAAAATCTGGAGGTAGATATTGATCTCCGTCTCCGCATATTCCTGATGCAGCAGGTAAACAACCGCGGAGAGCAATACCAGCAATCCGGGTACCCAGATCCGTCGGTCGTACCATCTCGGGTGATCGAAACACAGAATGAAGGAGATAAGGTAGAGACCCAGCGGAAGGACCCAAAGAAAAGGGATGACCGCAATATCCCGGCAAATCTGATTCGTGCCTGCGAGGAGAACCACTGATCCGCAAGCTGCGAGGGCAAGTGTCAGAAGACTCTCAGGCTGCCCCGGCTTCTTGTCTGGTCCATACTCAGGATTTTCTGAGAATCCGCTCTTCGTGACTAATCGAAACAGCGGCCTGGCACCCCACGCACACATGACCGCATATAGGGCGTACCCGCCCGACCAGAAGAGGGTCTGCGTACGCAACCCCAGTTGCGGCTCGATAAAAAAAGGATAGGAGACCAATCCCAAGAGTGAGCCAAGATTCGATAGGGCGAAAAGCCGATACGGTGACACAGTGGGATGGACTCGATTAAACCAATGTTGCAGGAGAGGGCCAGAAGCCGAGATGAGGAGAAACGGCACCCCAATGGTCACCATGAGAAGGATAAGAATCGCCAGCATCGGATTTTGTGTGCCATCCGGCTTCCATCCGTCCCCTGGGGTGATAGGAAGAAAAACCAGAGAACACACCACCAAACCCAGATGAACCAGCGCCTGATACCGAGGGGAGAGGTGGCTTGCGAGAAGATGGGCATAGGCATACCCGACCAAAAGACAGACCTGAAAGAAGAGCATGCACGTCGTCCAGACCGCCGGGGTGCCTCCAAACCAGGGAAGAATATACCGGGCGATGATGGGCTCTACTTGAAACAGCAGAAAGGCACTGAGAAAGATCGCAAGGGCATACGGGAGGACAGACACCTGGGGCATTTTTGGTGGAAGGGAGGTCATGACCTTTAGGTTGACAGACGGTGGCGATGGGGCATTGTTCATACATGCAACCAATTTTGCTTGGTCATTGCTGGATTAGTACTAGCCTTGATCTCACATTGCCAGGTATCAGCTCTTCATTCAATTTAATTCCATGCACTCAATCCAATATTTAGCGTTGAGCATCGAACCATTGTGCCCTGTAAGACCGGAACCAATATTCTATTTGGGTGCTCCGCCAAGCCCTATCCTATAAAACACAGGGCCTAAATGTCGGGCATCATACTATCCTTTTTCTAGACGATCCACGCTCCACAGCGCCAATGTGGCACATTTGGATTAGACCAAACATTCCAACTGCTGAATTTTGACAAAAAAAGGGAGAGATCGTATTGATCTCTCCCTTTTCTGAAACGTATTGGTGTTCTGGTTAGAACCGGCTGCGACGTTTATCGCCGCCAAAATCTCCACCGCCGCCACCATACCCTCCACCACCCGTGCGTGGAGCTTGGGGTTTAGCTTCGTTGACCGTCAATGTGCGGCCACCAAACTCGGTAGAGTTCAGGGCTGAAATCGCCGCTTGCGCTTCCTCTCCCGAAGACATTTCGACAAATCCGAACCCGCGCGATTGGCCGGTGAATTTATCGCTAATAACATTGGCTGACTCGACGGTGCCATGTGCCGAAAACAAGTCGGTTAATTCTGCTTGAGTCGCGGAATACGGCAAACCACCTACATACAATTTTGAACCCATGGGGGTCCTCCTTTTGAAAAATGATATTGTCTTAGGCTCGAGAAAGGGTAAAACCTGGAGAAGGAGTAGGCCGCGGACGCTGCATTCATGCGACAGTGGACAGACACTTTTCGAGTAATCTCTCGGGCAAAACAACACCGGTTACGGGCTTTGGTAATTTGATTGCTCATCGCCAAGCCCTAGGCGTTAAGTTCATTCAAACTAGCACAAGAGAAGGGAAGAAGATAGCCAATTTCAGTAGAAGGGAACGGAAAATTTTGACTGAAATATGGACGTGGCTCTGAGCAATTGAGGCGAGAAAGCCTTTTTCTTTAACATTTTCAGGGTTCTACGAAAAAGCCATCCCTTCTTGGTACAAAAAGACAGTGTGGAAACACGCCGGAAATACAGTGTTCAAATCCGGATTTCCCATCGGCTTCCACCCTTATTTTTCGCGGAATTCCCAAACGGTCAGGCTGTTCCTGGCCAAATGAACGGATTTCCCCTCAGCTACCCTTGGCTTGGATAGCCGTTTTGTCGTCGTGAAGAGAGAGGCATATATTTCATTTTTTAACGAAACGAGAGGTATACATATACAACAGGAGTGACTGGCCCATTCAGGAAACCTGGGGGAAATTTACTCCTAGACACCTTGGAGTTCCTGCTCATAACAATTCCATATACGAAGGGCATAATACAGGGGAGCGTGATCATTGAAGCAATCAATGGGTATATCACTAAACTCGGCATTGGACCATTGATTCATCATCTCACGAAGAAGCTGAACCTGGCCTCCCACACCACGCTGTACTCTATCCAACATGGAGGGATTGTCGAAAAGTTTACCGGTTTCATCGTTGTATTTAAGGAGACCGACATGTTCATAACGACCCCACTTCATCAGGTTCAACGCATTGGGACCCCAGGGTGGTATTCGAGCAACCACATCATTATTGTTCACAAATCGATACCCACTGACATAGAAATCCCTCGCAAAACTCTCATCCCCGACCAGCGGAGACCCAAAGGTGTAGAGCCCTTGCACATCTCCATAGCGGTCGGCAGCTAATGTCGCCAGAGCCGCGCCAAGACTATGGCCGGTAAACCAAAAAGTTCGATTTGGCTCTTCCTCTTTCAATCCATTTAAATACGCATTGAGGGGTTCCCACACTTCGTCCAAGGCCTTTTTAAAGCCCTCATGCACAGACCCACCTTGACCAGATACGATCAACCGAAATTTTCCGTCCGTCCACAAATCCTTGACTACCTGACGCCAGATCTCACCAGGGAGCTGACCTCCTACCGGCTTCAGCACCTGCGTGCCGCGAAAGGCCACAATCACAACATCCTGAGTATGGGCCACATAGCATTGCGTACTTCCACCATTGCTAAAAGGCTGATGGCCTTCCACGATCAAGCCGGCCTTAGTGTATTGAGGAATTGCAAATTCATTTTCGGCATACGCCAGTAAGGCGGCTTCCGCCAACCACCAGGCATTCACCAATTGAAAGCTTTGGGACCTAAACCGGAATGGATGGTGGCTGGCCTCGGCGAAATATTTATGGTTCAAATTTGGAGGTAACACTACCTCTAGTTTTGGACTAGGAATAATCTTTGGCATGGGCTGAGCTTGTTATGGATTGAACTTATATTCCAATGTAACTGGAATCAGGTCCATTGCCACAAAGTAATTCCAAACAGTGACGTTTACAATTTGCCTGCAAAAGGCGTTGATGAAGAGGAAGTCGAACCCTACAGTGCATCCTTTACCAAGGAGAAGGAACGCTCTTTGAATTTGGACCACAGAAATCGCGATTGCTGGATTCTAATGGGAAATAGAAAATTTTGAATCACTTCTTTTCCCTGCTGCTTGTGGCGGGAATCTTTTATTTGAACTGTGCCAATATTATCAATTAAAAGCTAGCAGCCTGCTGAAATTCAAAAACATGAAAAAGGTCTATATTGACTCACACTTTAGGAACTTTAGGCACCCACGGCAGGACTTCCAAATAGATCCATCCAACAAAACCGCAGGCGTTTTGGGGGGCGGAGGGTACAAAGGAATACGTGAGCACGACACAGGGCCGACCGGCTTTGGCGTAGCCGCTCCGGCGAAGACAGGGAGCGCAGCCGGCTAACTTTCAACACCCTGCTAGAAATGAAACGGGTAGGAATCCCGGATCAAAGATTCCAGCACAACGCGGATATATCATTCATCAAGAGGACAAGGAATGGGGTCGGTCACGAAGGGTTGAGTGGCTAATCGGAATGGCGATCAGCCCTTCGGTACATCTTTTCCGGAATAGGCTGAATCCTGAAATACGACTCTCCTCCCCAAAGGCAAATCAAACGTGCCCGTGGCTGAGATCTGTCCCCCTTCGCTGTTTTCCGTCACAAATTGAAAAGTTCCGGTAATATTACTATTACCGGAACCAGCACTGTTAGGAGCGAAATCCTCTAGAGTAATGGTCCCTTCGGTATTGGATTGGTATGAAATGGATCTTCCTTCTTCTACCATTTCAACCTGCACCTCAAAATTTTCACCCACCCTCAAAGGATCGGGTGCCACCAAATTATGATCGCCAGGTTGTGCCTCACCAGGGACTCGAAAAATAATGAGAAACTCTCTTTTGTCATTCCTAGCTGAATTGAGATTCGCAACCAGAAAGTAACCGGGACGCACTCCAGTCACGGGGTCCCCTTCCTTGGGGGGCAGGTAGGTCACCACACCTGCCCCCGACACTTCACCACTCACAGATCCGGATAGGCTTGCGGTAAATCCCGACTGATCCACCTTAGGCTCTTGGGAAGCAGGGTCAGTGGATGAGTCCGAACATCCAATGCTGACAAGCAACATAATCAAGGCCGCTGTTTGTCCAAGAATCTGATACATTGCTGGTACTTGCTCCCTCCGTTCCCTTTTGCCTCTCCCACTCTGAGAAACCGGGTTTTTGTCGTTTGAGACGTTATTCTTTATTAAAAAAAATCGAGTAGAGCGGGTATTATGACATTTTTTACTGCGTGCGATTCAGTACCGTCATGAATTCTTCCTTGAGGGCCGGGTCATTTTGAATTGATTGAAAAATTGTATTGTAGTCCTTGATGGTCAATCCATGATCCGTCACGGCCTGACTCATCTTCCGATTAGCCTCTTCTTGAAGAGCTTCACTTTTGGTTGGGTCACCTGCCTGGATGATACGCTCCTTGTACGTCGTATGGATCTCGGAAATTTCCTTGTAGGCTTCAGCAAAGGGTTCAAGGTTCGGACCAATCAGTTGGGATTCAACTTTCTGTGGTTGGGAATTAACATTTTGCGCCTGTACCACAGAAAAAAGTCCCAAGCCACATAGACTTGGAATCACTAGCAGCACACTCAATTTCTGTAAACTCGTTGCCATGGAATTCATACCAGCTCTCCTTTGTTAGTTTGAATAATTATTCCCCAGCAAGCTGAGATCAAATACGTCTTTTTATCTTTTCAAAACAGTTACGCCGCAAACTCAAGTAGGGGGTCTCCCAACAATCATTTCTTCTTTTAGAACAGTGGATTGAGTCAGAGAAACGTGAAACCCATTCATAACCTCATAACCTTCATAAACTTAATTTTCATCCCATTCTTTTGTACATAAGGCAAAAGCCAGGCCAAAATCAGCGGCCGAAGTGCGGAAGTACCCTTTTGAAAGGCATAACTTAAGGCAGGGGCGCAAAATCCTCCTCTAGGGCCTCTTTTGGGGTGATCCTGTGTTTTTCGCATGTAGCGTAGGGAAGAGCCTACGAATGCACATGAAATCCCTACAGTTTCAAGCGAAAGTAAATTAGGAAAACTTGAACAGTCCTTGAGATTGTCCGAATTAAGAATCCATATCTTATCCATTGACTTGGTCTTTTTGCTTTCGTACAGAGATCGCTTCGCGTGAATTCCATTGGTTGAGAAAGAATTTTCGTCCTATTCACAAAGGGAATACGAGAAAGGAGGGACCATGCTCGATCAATGACGCTAGGCAGAATTTCAGATGATATGAGATGGATTGAACCATATGCTCTATAACCATTTCTTAATAAAGGGCCCAGATGGTCTCGAAACATAGGTATTTCGTCTCAAATCTCTCGGCACCTATGCTCAGTTTATTTGATCAATAGAGCCATCGCAGAAAGTATGGGAAGGGCAGGCCATTTGATTACCCATTATTTCTTTACTCAAGAAAATCACGACTGCAAGCTTTGGGGAAATATCTGGCATGATGAGGGGGATAAGTGGAAGAAACAGGAAGCATGCCACACGTCGACTAGGCGATAATTTCATAACACGGCTTGAAATTCTGTTGATCAATTTTCATGCGGTGCTGATTAACGAAGGATTGCAGGAGTTCATCCATGAGCTTCATAATTGTTGAATCCCCGTGTATGGTGAATGGCCCATTTTTTTCAATGGCATTGAGCACTTGGGACTTCACATGACCGGCGACAATTCCTGAAAATGCCCGACGCAGATTGGCGGCCAACATATGGATGGGTTGGTCGACATGGAGATCCAATTGCGCCATCGACTCATGTGTGGGCTCAAATGGCTTCTGAAATTCATGGTCAATGGTTAGATGCCAGTTGAAATAGAAAGCGTCATGGGTCCGCTTTCGAAATTCCCGTACACGTTGTATGCCTGTTGTCATTTCATAGGCCCCACGTTGAGGATCGTCAATGATGATTTGATATCGTTGCGCGGCTTGAGGGCCGAGCGTTTGCTTGATAAAGGTATCAATCGTTCCAAAATAGCTGGCACTGCCTTTGGGGCCCGTAAAGATAAGCGGAAAGGGCACCTCATTATTATTTGGGTGCAACAGGACGCCGAGCAGGTAAAGAATCTCTTCCAGGGTCCCCGCCCCGCCGGGAAATACGATAAACCCATGTCCGACACGAACAAATGCTTCAAGGCGTTTTTCAATATCCGGCATGATAACCAGTTCATTCACAATGGGATTCGGAGCTTCAGCCGTAATGATGCCTGGTTCCGTGATGCCCAAATACCGCCCGTTTTTAATACGTTGTTTCGCGTGAGCAATCGTGGCCCCTTTCATCGGACCCTTCATCGCCCCTGGCCCACAGCCCGTGCAAATATCCATGGAACGCAAGCCGAGTTGATGCCCCACTTCTTTCGTGTACCGATATTCGACCTCGCTGATCGAATGGCCTCCCCAGCACACCACTAAATGCGGATCATCAACAGAATGAATGATCTCGGCGTTTCGTAAGATATGGAAAATGGCGTTGGTGATTCCATTGGATGTCGTTAAATCAAATTTTTTATTGTGGTGTATTTCGTTATGGACATAGATGATGTCACGTAGCACCGAAAAGAGATGTTCTTTAATACCTTGAATTATCTTCCCGTCCACAAACGCACTGGCCGGAGCGTTGATGAGTTCAAGTTTCACTCCGCGATCCCGTTGCTCCAAGGCAACGTCGAAATCTGCATACCGGGCGAAAAAGGCTTTCGTGTCGTCCGTATCATTGCCACTCGTCAGAACCGCTAAGGCACTGCTCCTGAAAATTTCATGAAGGCCGCCCTCACTGGTCTCCCTGAGCTTCTCAACTTCATGCTGCGACAGCATGTGCATTGAGGTATCCGGGGTGATGCTCACACTCACTCCCTGACCGGAAGATGTGCGTTTCGATGTTATGTACTCTCGATTGTTTTCCATTCTTACGCCCTAGCTCCTAATCAAATGAGAGCCCTTTTTGTGTGAACGTGGCCCAATGCCGGCCACGAGCAAGAGGTCAATTTATCACACCAACCTGTTCAGGCTCTATGGGCGGTGTCAGAACACAACCTATTGCGCAGGAACACATCCGGCAGAATATACCGTGCTACGATTATGTAAAGAATCTGGAAAATCCGTTGAGGGTAGGCAGGCGAAGGTCCCCATTCGATATGATCACGAGGGGGAGATTGAAATTCAACATCTCTTTACCAGTATTCTCTTCGGTTTTTGCGTTTCCTCCCTCAAAATCCCTAAATGACCGTCTGGGAGGCTATGATGCCAACTCTGTCGTCGTGGATGTCTTTTTAACAAAGGTTGGGACGACCCGGTCGTGGGTCGGTTTTTTGTGGGAATGGGAACTGACACCCGGGATAAATTGCGCCAAAAAAATAAAAACCTCTTGGGCTTCAATACAGGGGGTCCCTGCTAGAAGATTAATCGACCACTAGAGCTGACCCATGAGGGTTTGGGGGATCACCGACACAAAGTTCGACATTGTGGTTAACCATTTGGCTGCGACACTCAAGAAATCTAAAATTCCTGAACGGGAACATGATGAGGTGACGGCCAAAATCGGCAATCTGCGATCCTATATTGTTGAATGGAAAAAGTTAAAAATAGATCGGGTTATCAGAATCGTAGCATGTCTTTGAATCACACGCTTATGGCGGCCCACGTTCAGCTCCGGGATACACTTTCCCACAACATGAAGACCTTTTTTTGTAAGTCCGCTTAGGGCCTACGCAACCAGGCTAATCGTTGGCGATCATCCTCAAATTGTGGGAGCCGATAGGTTCGATCGATTTGCACGACACGCTCCAAACAGCGAAGCGCCGAGATATGATCATTTCGCTCGATATAGACGTCAGCCAGTAGACGCAAGGCTCCTGCCTCTCCCGTACCATGTCCCAGTTTGATGAAATGTTCAGTCGCATTATTGAGACAGGCCTCGGCCCGTGTAAGATTGCCCAGATGAAAAAATGTTTTTCCAAGTTGCCCATAGGTGGTAGCCAGGCCGTCTTCATTTCCGACTTTGCGGTGATAGTCTAAAGCCGTGTGAAAGGCTTGAATGGCAGGTTCGGACCGATGTAACTTTAATTCTTGCAGGGCCAGATTGCTGTATAAAATCCCCAAAGCCCGGTCATGGCCTAACGGGGCCAAATAATCTATAGCTTCCAAATAGAACGCGTGAGCCGTTTCCGGTTCACCCCTGTCGGCTTTGAGACTTCCTAAATTCACAAGGGTTTCCCCGATGGCCTGCCCTTCTTGCAAGGTTCGTTGAATTTCCAGGACTTCTCGATAACAGGCCTCGGCTTGTTCATACTGTCCTAACAAGGCGCTGACATTTCCCAGATTGCCCAAAGCATCTGACAAGGCCTTGGGTAATCCCAGCTGTCTTGCCTCTGCGGTAGCCTGTTCATAGCACTCACGCGCTTTTGACAGATCGCCACGATGAAGGAAAATTTCGCCGAGACGAGAAGCAGAGCTGGCCATGATAACAATAAAAATCCTGTAACAATTGTTCAGTTCTCAAACAAGAGCCGGTAAAACATATTTCCTGACCGACTCTCTAGCCTTGTACCTGCATGAAAACCTATGACACGTAAGCGCCTTAGCAAGATTACACCTTTTCTCTGAAAAGGATCAGAGAAACCTCAGCGGATCAAAGGGCTGTTGCGACTTTTAGTCTGAAAAGCGTCCCATCTACGTTGTTCTGTCCAGAGCCCACTCAGCCTAAAAACACAACAGCCGAGTCCAGACATCTGGACTCGGCTGTTGAAAGACACTCAAAATAAAAAGGCAGGGCCCAGCCTTTTCATTCATTCAAACCAACCGGCTTAGAGAGGGGAAAGCCGACAGGATAATGCCTTGAGAAGGGTACAGTTATTTTTTAACCCCCAAGATCGCATCTTTAGCCGCCTTGGCTACGCGGAACTTCACGACACGTTTGGCTGGGATTTTAATCGCAGCTCCAGTTTGGGGATTTCTGCCCATTCTGGCTTTTCGGTGTGCAAGGACCAACTTGCCAATTCCAGGTACCACAAACGCATTTTTGGCTTCCTTGTAAGCCAACGCGGCAAAATCATCAAGAATTTGCGTGGCAATCTTCTTGGTAACATCCGCTTTTTTAGCCAGGTGATCGGCAATCTGCGATTTTGTCATGGCCTTTCCCATACACATTTCCTCCTCATTTGAATTGTTTTAGTGAGAGACACCATTTGTTGATTCTAAAAGTCCAAGGAAGGGTTGCCTTGTCTGTCATTTTGGAAGAAGGGTTTAACGCGGGAACACCTCTCCCTTCTGTCACAACGGCGGCAGAGTCTACCGAATGCCTCAAAAACTGTCAACAAAAAACAAGCCCAGTGCGGCGAATATTCTTTTGTCATAAGTTTCCCAATGACTTTTCTGTCTTGCTGCCTCGGCTTTTGTCACGGTAAAGTAGCTAAAATACACATTTTACTTACTTTAGTCATTCGTGCAATTGGCACAACACACACGAGGCATCGATATGGCAAAAGAATTACCTGTTATCCCATTCCCCAAACAATCAGAATCCTCAGAACAAGAAGAACTGATATATTCCAGAGTGTTTTGCACGCGGGAGGATAGCCCCCCTTTGAAGCTGCTTCTGGACTTTCTCAAATCCAAAAATCAGGTTCCACTAATTCCCAAAATGGATCCGGCCGCCCTGGAAGATTGGGACTGGGTCCATGTATCCCTTGGGTATAGCCGGGAGAGAAAGCCCATCCGTTTATTTTGCTTGCGTGACCGGGGTACCTATCAGGACGTGTTTGAGGGAGAAAAAACCTCATTTTTCAACCGCATATCTGTGTTTGATGATGTCGAAGCCGAGATTGCCCGAGAATGTATTTCAAAAGCCCGCTTCATTGCCACCACGCAAATGGTGAAAAAAGATATGACTGATGAGGGGTATGATTTTAACGGATGGATCCTGGAATTTTTTCAAGAAAACTGCAATGGCATTGTGCAAATCGATGGGCAGGGATTTTATTCACCGAAGGGCGAACTCATTGTGGATTTGGAAGAAGTCGCTGAAACTGGGGATGATATAGCGCCTACACCCAAGACTGATACCCAATCATTGGCATAAGACACATTGTATTTCAATCCTGCTCTGAAGAAGAGGCTCACGAAGAGCTTGATCCGAGGGCCAAGTCCACGCAATGCGGAAAGGTCCGTTGCCTCATCCCCGGAAGTCCATTGCGATAGGCCCAGCCATCTTTCAACACCTCCAAAAGGGCTCCGTTTTCAAATCGCGACGGGTCCTCAACCACATCTTCCCTGCAGACCAGGATATCGGCGCGTTTGCCCTCCAATAGTGTTCCTGTATCGGTTTGTCCAAGTTGATCTGCCGCCAACCCCGTCGCTCCGAACCATGCTGCCAGAGGCGGTATGCCCTCTGCGATCAATGCCACCAACTCCATGTAATTCCGGCCATGCATATCGGGTAATACCGGATCAGTGCCAGCCAACAGTTTGAGCCCGCTAGCTTGCGCAGTTTTGACTGCCTGAGCATGGCTCTCTGCCACCTGTTGAACTTTGGCGCGAATGAAGGCATTGAACCCCTCTGACTGAGCCAATTTTTGCCCCACCCATGCAGTCGGAGTCACCACACACCCCTTCGCATAGGCCAATTCGGCCAGGTCCTCATTCATAAATGAAATGTGTTGGATATCCTTAACTCCAGCCTGAATGGCCAACTTGATGCCATTTCGACTATGGGCATGGGCGGCCACATACATCCCCCGCCCAGCCGCTTCGTCACAGATCGCTTCCATTTCTTCAAGAGTAAAATCCCGATGCTCCAGATGGTCGGTAGGAGACACTACACCCGGGCTGGCACAAATTTTCACAAGATCGCCCCCGCAGGCCGCAATCTCTCTTACCCGCTTTCGGCATTCCCACGGCCCATCGACGATACTAGAAGGACGACCGGGGCCAGCAGGCCACAAACGGGAAAGCTCCCCGCAGCACCGATCCGGCCCTCGAAAATCCGCATGCCCTCCGGTAGTGGAGAGCATGCATATGGCCAACTTGAGACGTGGACCTAACACCACCCCCTGATCCACCAGTCGTTTCAGAACAGAGGTGGCTCCACCCACATCCCGCAGGGTCGTCACGCCTCCCTGAACTAAGGTGCGATATAAGATACGTTCAGCCCAAAACGGGGCCTCCGGTGAATTCATTCGGTCCAGTTCAGCATTTCCCACTCCCCAAAGTGTCACATGCCCATGACAGTCGATAAGTCCTGGGGTGACGGTATAGGTTGCGCAGTCGATCCGATGAACATCAGATCCCTGAGGACGAGCGGGGTTATGAGGAGTAACGGCCTGGATGGTTCCATCATCTATCCACACATCAACTCGTTCGTGAATAGACCTGGCTGTGGCCGACGTCCCATCATAGAGTTTGTGTATATTTGAGAGAACAATCATCACATTCCTCTTTTCAAGATATAAATCTTATGAACCCTCCACTTTTTCTTTACCGTATATTCGTCAATATCTGCAACACATTCGATCACGCTCATTCCCGGAAGACTCCTCCGGACAAGCAGGGGATGTTCGGCCTCCCCTCTGAGCGTCCCTTAATCCGGAGGCGTTCACTTTTTAACACCTGGTAATAAATCACATCAATAACATTGTTGGCATTGAAATTTTGCGGATTCATAATAAACATGATAATCTTCGAAAATGTTGACTCATCTCTTTTCTCCATTCATACGAGATGCATTTGTCAATTATGTTTTATTTCGGAATACCTCTCGAAGTTTTTCATCATTGGTCTAAAACTAGAAATCATCATTTCCTCAATACGGTTATCGCAACGAATTTCCCATCTGCTTGAGGGATAACCATCACATCACATGAGGTGTAGCCAGGCATGACCACGTTCGCCCACCGGCATATTGGAAGCAATGAGAGCCAAATTCAAGAAATGTTAGGAGCGCTGGGGCTCTCTTCACTCAATGCCCTTATGCAAGCCACGGTTCCGCAGGAAATTCGCCTCGCCCGATCCTTGGATTTGCCCCCGGCACAATCGGAAGAAGCGGTGCTTGCTGAACTCCGCCACCTCAGCGCACGCAATCAAGTCTATCGATCATTTCTCGGCATGGGTTATTACGATTGTCTGACCCCACCGGTGATTGGACGGAACATTCTGGAAAATCCCGCCTGGTATACCCAATATACGCCCTATCAAGCGGAAATTGCCCAGGGACGATTAGAGGCGTTACTCAATTTTCAAACCATGGTCGCCGATCTGACTGCGCTTCCCCTGGCTAATGCCTCACTGCTAGACGAAGCCACGGCAGCGGCGGAAGCCATGAGCATGTGTCAGGCACTCAGCACCCTGCAGGGACGTACCTTTTTCGTCGCGGAGGATTGTCACCCGCAAATCATTGGCGTCCTACAGACTCGGGCCAAGCCATTGAATATCTCAATTACCATAGGGAATCCGGATACATTACATTTTTCAAACGATGAGACCTTCTTCGGCATTCTCCTCTCCTATCCGTCCACTGACGGCACGCTCCGCTCCTATGAAGCCCTGGTCCGGAAGGCACATGAAGCGGGGGCACTCGTCGTGGTCAGTACGGATCTCCTCGCCCTAACCCTCTTAGTGCCACCCGGAGAATGGGGAGCGGATATTGCGGTGGGGTCATCGCAACGATTTGGGGTCCCGCTGGGCTATGGCGGTCCCCACGCGGCATTTCTGGCCACAAAAGAGGCCTTCAAACGACACATTCCAGGCAGGATGGTGGGAGTATCCAAAGACGCTCACGGCCAAACGGCATACCGCCTGGCCCTCCAAACCCGAGAGCAACATATCCGGCGCGATCGAGCCACGAGTAACATTTGTACCGCACAGGTGCTGCTGGCAAATATGGCCGGCATGTATGCGGTCTACCATGGCCCGGAAGGATTAAAAAACATCGCCACCAAAGTTCATCACCTTACGGCGCTCACAGCCGAGGGACTTCGTCGCTTGGGATGTCAACTCGACTCCACTGCCTTCTTTGATACCCTCCGGGTTCGGTGCCCGCACCTGAGCCCGGCCCAAATCATTAAGAATAGTCAGCAGAGTTTCATCAATCTTCGACAATATCCAGACGGGTCCTTTGGCATCGCGTTGGACGAAGCGACCACCATCACAGACGTGAGTCAGCTCTTGACCCTTTTCACCGACAATACATCACTTCCCTTCTCCTTACACGATCTGGCGGAACAACTCGGTTCCTCCATCCCAAACACCTTTCAGCGACATTCTCCTTTCCTCACACATCCTGTTTTTCACGACTATCATTCCGAGCACGAATTGCTCAGGTATATGTATCGGCTCCAATCGAAGGACCTCTCCCTCGTCCATTCCATGATTCCCTTGGGATCATGCACCATGAAGCTCAATGCGACGGCGGAGATGGTTCCCGTGACATGGCCGGAATTCAGTCGGATTCACCCCTTTGCCCCCAGTGAGCAGGCGCAAGGATATCAGTTGTTGTTTCGGCAATTGGAGGCATGGCTCGCCGAAATCACCGGATTTGAGGCTGTTTCACTTCAACCCAACGCCGGCTCTCAAGGAGAATATACCGGATTGATGGTTATTCGGGCCTACCAAGAGGAGCAAGGGCAGAAAAGACGGAATATCTGTCTTATTCCGGTATCCGCGCACGGGACCAACCCGGCGAGTGCGGTCATCGCCGGATTGAAGGTCGTTCCTGTCGCCTGTGATAACCATGGAAACATCGACATTCAGGATTTAGAAGCCAAGTCAGCACAATACCATGACACCCTCTCCTGTTTAATGGTGACATACCCATCTACCCATGGCGTATTCGAAGAAGGCATTCGCAAGGTCTGTGAAATCGTGCACACACATGGAGGCCAAGTCTATTTGGATGGCGCCAATATGAATGCCATGGTTGGCTTGGTGCATCCAGGTGCATTCGGGGCCGATGTGTGCCATCTCAACCTGCACAAAACCTTTTGTATCCCCCACGGTGGCGGGGGCCCAGGGATGGGCCCCATTGCCGTCGCCTCTCACTTGGCCCCCTTTCTACCAGGTCATCCCTTGGTACAGGTAGGAGGACCAAAAGGTATCGGGCCCATCGCCGCTGCCCCGTATGGCAGCCCGAATATTCTTCCTATCTCTTGGGTCTTCATTAAGCTCATGGGCGGAGAGGGACTCACAAAAGCCTCTCAAGTGGCCATCCTCAATGCCAACTATATGGCCAACAAATTAGATAAACATTATTCGATGCTCTTTGCGGGTAAAAACGGTATGGCGGCCCACGAATTTATTTTAGATCTTCGTCCTTTCAAAAAATCAGCGGACATCGAAGTGGAAGATGTGGCCAAACGGCTCATGGATTTCGGATTCCATGCTCCCACGATTTCATGGCCCGTCCCCGGCACCATGATGATCGAGCCAACCGAAAGTGAATCCAAGGCGGAATTAGACCGATATTGCGATGCGCTCATTCTGATCCGCCAGGAAATTGCCGAAATTGAAGCAGGTCGCCTCCCTCGCGACAATAATCCTTTAAAACATGCGCCTCATACCATTGAGATCCTCACGCAATCTGAATGGCCGCATCCCTATTCCCGTGAAACTGCGGCATTTCCAGCTCCCTGGTTACGGCAGCATAAATTTTGGCCATCCGTCTCCAGGATCGATAATGTCTATGGAGATCGGAATTTGGTCTGTACCTGTCCACCCATGGACACCTATTCATCCTAGACTTCCTCTAGGCTTTTCATCGACCATTGGATAGCCCGTTCCTATTCTTGATGGGGAAACAGCATCCAACCACATGAAAGCCTCCAGCCCGCATCATCTGCTCATTGCCATGCTTTCGGGCATTGTCGTCGGCATTCTCCTGGGTGGGCTTGCACCATCCATCGGATTGAGCCTCGCATTTATCGGTGACCTGTTTTTACAAGCCTTGTTCGCGCTCGTCGTCCCCTTGGTTATGAGCTCAATGATTGTCGGCATTGCCAGTTTGGGGGACGTGCGGCAACTCGGATCTATCGGCCTTCGCACCATCCTATTTTTCATGACGACGACTGGACTGGCTGTGTTGGTCGGCTTGATCTTGGTCATCGTCATTCACCCTGGAACCCCGAACGAACAAGCCAGCCCTGATACACCAGCGTTACAGACCACAAACCTGTCAGAACGAATGGAAGACAAACCCACCACCCTAGGTGATTTGTTTAAATCCATCCTTACGAGTTTAGTCCCCAAAAATTTATTTGCGGCCATGGCCGAAACACAAATCTTGCCGTTGATCGTCTTTGCCTTGGTCTTTGGTGGAGTCCTCACCACCATAGGCGAAAGAGGCACGTTGGTCATTCGAGTCTTTGAAGGCATCAACGAGGCTATGATGGCCATCGTCCACCTACTCATGTGGGTCGCCCCGGTAGGCATTGGCGCCTTGTTAGCCGGACGGTTAGGCGAAGCCGGGGGGTTCACAGGATTTTTGCCCCAGTTGGTGAGCTTAGGAACCTATGTAGGTACCGTGCTCCTTGCCTTAGCCATTCATGGCTTAGTCATGCTTCCTTTATCTTTACGATTTATCGGTCAACGTTCCGTCCCAGCTTATGCCAAAGCCATGAGTACCCCACTGATGACCGCCTTCTCAACCAGCTCCAGTTCGGCCACCCTCCCCCTCACGATGGAAGGCCTGATTGAAGAAGCAAAGGTTTCTCGACGGGTCGTGAGTTTCGTGGTCCCCTTAGGAGCCACCATCAATATGAATGGAACCGCGCTCTATGAAGCCGTGGCGGCGATGTTTATTGCCCAAACCTATGGGATTGAAATGGGGTTAGGCGAAACCATTGTGGTCTTGCTCACCGCCACCCTCTCTGCAATAGGCGCTGCAGGTATTCCGGAGGCTGGGCTCGTCACAATGGTCATTGTGCTCAAAGCCGTGGACCTGCCAATTGAAGGTATTTCCCTAATCTTGGTGGTGGATTGGTTTTTAGATCGTTGCAGGACCACCGTCAACGTCTGGGGCGACGCAGTCGGCGCGGCGGTGATTGATCGGTGGGAATCTGCTAACAAGACATAAAGCTTCTCTTCGTCTACCATCCTTTTCGTTCCCGTAACTACCCCAAAGGAATGCCCACTCTAGGGATCATGAAATAGCTTGATCAACTTTTCTCATTTGATGTTTGCCGGGTTTCGCCCCGGCAGACGATCTACTTTTCTTTCGGGAAAAGTAGACAAAACCATTGACGCCCAGTCAGGCCACATCAGATGGGACGGACGCCAGAGGGAGAGCGGACCAACTCGCTCCGCTCAAACAAGGCCCGCAAGATGAGCAAGAGCGTCCGTCCCTAAGACCTGACTGAAGGCGTCGAACTTTTGGAAGAGTGAGTCATATAAGGATATATGACACTAATGCGTCGGCTTGTTTAGCAAGAACGACAAAAGTCCTTGGCTTGCAGAGCAGGAGGCAAACCAGAACCGCAGAAGATGGCCAATCATAATATAAAGCTTACCCTGCACTATATCATCAAAATTTGGCCATCCTTACTCAAGATGACTTCCCTTCAGAACAATATCCGCAGGTATTTCTATTGGGTCTAAGCTACCTTTATTTTATCCCTCTATAATGTGAATATTTTGAATTGGGTTTAACGACAAATCTAGTAAATTTTTTAAAGGCCATGGCAATGATTGTATGCAGATATTTTTCCAATGTTTACCCTGTCGAAACACTCCGAAACCTTTTATTTAAAGTATCCAATCCAAGCGAACTAAATGATCCCTTCGAAAACTCTGCATATTTCAGAAAACCTGAAGAGAAAGAATGGGAATATTATCTTAAGCAAGATTCAACTATTGAGGAATATTACATTTTTGCACATCGCCAATTTGGGATAACCAAGGAGGAATTTCTGGAGAAATGGGAAGGCAGTGTTAGGCAAAATGTTCAGACGGGTCTCATGCAAACTGATGAGGCATCATGGATTTGATGAAAGGAAATGATTTTGCGCACATTAAAATTCGTCATGCAAAAATTCATGAAACCAAGTTTGAATTAATTTATGAAACCCAAAATTTCACTTAGATTTTTTAAAAGAATAATTTTTCGAACCCCTTAAACGGCATCCAGTATCTCCCTCCGTGACGCCTTCCGTTCGGCCTTCGGGTCGGACGCTCTTTAGGTTGGCGGGCCTTGTTTGAGCGGAGCGAGTTGGTCCGCTCTTCAATTCTGCGTCAGACCACTCCAATGTGGCCGGACGGGGCGTCAATGGTTTTCCCTACTTTTGCCAAAACAAAAGTAGGTCGCCTGCCGGGGCGAAATCCGGCACCACCAATTATTGATTGGACATTATGGTTGTGAATACACAAGAAGGATTCCCGAAAACAACCGGGAATGATGAAGTACAGAAAATAATTTCTAGAGGCCCTTGCGATCTTCTCGTGGAATAGCCAACTTGGCATCTAGAAAATCCTGGTGACTAAGATCCATGCCTTTCGCAATAATTCGAATTTCCTCAATTTCCTCAAACGAGGTCTGATCGGCCGCATTGGCCACTTCAAATAAACAATGGAGAAATTCTTTCCGCTCAGTCCTCGTCGTTAATTCCTTAAAACGTTTCACCAATCGTACGCTATCCAACCCTCGAAAAATCCGGTGATGACTGATTTCCGCCACCAGTTGTGCCTGTTCGTCTGTTAATGCCCAGTGACGTTTAAGTACGGCACTCATGGCCGTGGTTTCTACTGAATCCACCACATGATCAACGCCGGCTACTCGTGCCATCAATCCTGCCGCAAGGCACAGCTTGCGAATCTCGGCATCAGGGAGATCAAAGGTGATGCCCCGATCTCGTAATTCCATAGTGACCTGGAAATAAATGGTGTTTTTAATGAAATCTTCCAATCGACTTTCACGATCATGCTCGTCGGTATAACGCTGCCCCCGCAGATTCAGTATTTGCCGAAATGGTCGTCGAAGATGTTCTAAAAATCCGCTACTCCCCTCCTCAAGATCGGCTTTAAGTTGTTGGACCACTTCTGTCTGTTGATCTCCACCTGAGGTTTCTGAGGTCAGAAGCTTTCCAATCGTCGTTACAGCCAGGGCTTTATCCTCTGCTGATCCCATACGTCCTAGCACACGATGTAAAAGACGTTGCCGTTCTTCCTCGCTCACCGGCGAAACCATATACAGCTCTAATTCCATCCATTCCTCTCCGGAAATCTCCGGCAATTGAAACAAGAGTTCTTTTAACCCGTTCACTTCGGTGGACGACAGCTTCCCGTCAGCCCATGCGGCACCGATCAAAAGTTTACCAAGTTCAAGAATAAAGCTTTTATCGACCATCCCTGTCCTCCCTTTCTGTAGACTCTAGGCATAGCATACCTGTAATTCACCAGGCTCGCCTGCCTCGTCACCGACATGCATGATGTGGGAAATTCCAGAGTCAGTATACCGAAGGGAATCCTGAGGCTAAAGAACCCGGTGAAATGAGGAACAAGAAGCATCCCCGACACCGAACGGAACCGGCGCGAAGATACTTATGAATCACCAATGAAACCAAGGGAATCCAGAATTGCTCTCAACACATCTTTCCACGTGACAATCCCCAGAACCTCACCACCAACAGTCGTGATGGGGAGGCAAGAGACCCCTCGGGCTAACATCAGTTCGGCCGCTTCCTGCAAAGAGCAGGATGAACGAACCGTCACCGGATGATGCGACATAATTTGATGGACACGTTTATTGAGGGTCGCCCGATCACGGGTGGTTTCCGACATCGTTCCGACAAACGGACTGACGGCTTTCAACATATCCCGGTCGGAAATAATGCCCACTAGTCTGTCATTGTCCACGACGAGTAGATGATGAAATGGGACTTTCTTGAAAATATCCTTGACCACCTCAAGTGAATCATCCATCTCAACGGTCACAACCCTGGTCGTCATAATTCTGCCGATTACCCTGGTTCTCGTCTCTGACTCCACCTTACGAGGTCCTCATGGTATAGGGTGACTGAAATCAGTCCTTTCCACAAAACTTGGTCGTCAGCTCTATAGCCGTCACTTTTCCTTTTCGGCATCCTAGAAATAAAAGTTTACAGGGGCCTTTTTTACTTCATCTCATCAACATTGCAATGGACGAGGGGTGTCAATCATGCGGAAAGCCCTTCTGTCCGCAGGATTCCACAGAGCCATCCTGGGAAAAATCCCGCGATAGGACTGCGATTACCTACCTCACCAGTTACACAAATTCAGCAATCGCACACTAGACTCATTGCCCTGTTTATCTCAGGAAGAGGCCATTCCTGGCTCTGGTCTCCTTCCCACCGTACGTCAGATCATCTTTTGCGGATTCACGGGATCTTTGCACATCTCGCCCGGCGGAGTTGAACAAAATATTCATGTCGATGAATGGGGCAGGGTACTCAGCAGTTCTTTCACAAGGCTCAGCAGATCATTCGGGAGAAAGGGTTTAGAGAGTGTGCGGGTTGCACCAAACTCAGCCGCCTCCACCAAAAATCCCAAATCACGGCTCTCACCTCCCGACATGGCAATCATTAATGGAGGAGAAGGCGTCCCAGCAAGTACACGTATCACTTCCAGACCATCCATTTCGGGCATGAGCACATCCGTTATGACCAGATCAACGGGACTCTCATGATAGAGCCTTAATCCCAGTCGGCCATCGGAGGCAGTCCGAACATCATAGCCCTCCATCACCAACCGATCTCGCAATGCTGAACATAATCCGGGGTCATCGTCTAAGAGTAAAATTGTCGCTTTCACATATCCACCTCACCAGGATCTCGATACCGTTCCTCCCGACACAACTTTGCATATTTTTCGTGGGTGTTGTCGGATTTCACGGTCAAGCATTTATTTCCTCAAAAAAGGGCTTGAGAAGCCTATTGTTTGCCTGCCCGGGACACCAACGTCAGAAGCTCCTGAAAATCGAACGGTTTTGACAGAAGAGCAAAAGCCCCTGCTTGCTTTGCTTCCTTTTCAATTTCCTTTGTCATATTACCACTCACGAGTATGACTCGCACATCCTGTCCCTTCACCCGGTAGGACAAGGCTTTGAGAAAATCGAGCCCATTGATAACGGGCATATGATAATCTGATATGATGATATCCACATCAAGGCCTCCATCCAACAAGACCAGGGCCTCCCGACCATCCTCGGCTTCCTTAGCTGTAAAGCCGTGACTCTCCAAATACAGACGCATGGCCTGCCTGTAAGGCCGGTCGTCTTCAATTAATAGAATTGGTTTTTTCATATGATACGCCCATGGAATAGCCACATAGGTGTTGGGGAGCGCTCCTTGGCCTGCGACCTCGTCTATTGTTCCCAGGTTCATGAATTGCTAGCTGATAAAGAGGTTATCAATCAATTAGTCCCTGCTCCGCCCAACTTCCTATATAAGCAAAAGTATTGCCAAGCTTTTCCTGCATAGCAATCAGTAAATTATTTGGAGTAACACCTTGAAATTAAAAGCAAAATTTTCTTAGCGCTCTGCCCGTTACCCATGAGGAGTGAGCAAATTCCCAATTCAGTTATCTAAATGGATAAGGGGCGTATCCCTTGTGATGCTTGTAGAACAACGCATTTAGAAGATGCTCTCCTAAGGAAATATTTTTCATGCTCCCTGTACTTCATAGGTTTTTTCAGGAAAGGAGAGGACGTGTCTATCAACAATGAGACGGGGGCACAATCTCTTCGCCCAAAGAAACTTTAAAGGGGTTCTTATGCCGAACATGCCTCTCATTTCTCATTTGATACCCTATGAGAAAATTGCTAAAAGAAGTCTCCAAGTTCTCTGCATACAATCCTTATTTTTGATTGCCCTTGAAGCATGAAAGTCAAATTTTCTCAATTTCATTCTGACCAATTTTCGTTTTCCGAAGATCCGGTGTTGATCCTGGAAGATTTTTGGAGTCAGGAAGAACGGAAGGTTGTTCGGGAAGCCATGGCACAATCAAAATGGATTGCCCTGGCCGATATGCCACCAGTGGCTCAAGCCTTTCCCAATTGCGGAAATTGGCAGAAATCAGACATTGGCCCTTCTGATGCTACTCACTTCATCCAACGGGTCGGAATGTCCTGCATTGCCGCCTATGTTGAATCCTTCCCAAACATCAAAAAGCGGCATGTTAATTTTAACTATTATTCGTATGGCGCGGGTGACTGTCTCCCCACCCATGACGATACCGACGACCTCTATTCCTATGCCGAGGGCCGTCGACCGCCAACTCGGCGTCTCGCCTTGGTCACCTATTTCCACGAGGAGTGGCATCCGGACTGGGGAGGGGAACTTATCTTGTATGGTCCTCCCACGAACTCTAAAAAGAATACGTCATTACAGGTGACACATTGCATCCCTCCATTGCCGGGATCTCTGGTCATTTTCGTCGTGCCTCGCCAACATCGGGTCTGCCGGGTGGACGTTCTTGCCGGAAACCATAAACGCCTTTCTATCGCCGGATGGTTCATGACAGAACATTGAAATACCTCACACCACCTAAACATTGTTCAGTCCTATCACTTCTACTCCGGAAGAGATCCCACTTCCTTAGGCTGTGATGCAGCAGAGCCTTCCAAGCTTGGAGTTCCTACCGTGAAGGCTCACAAAGTGCCTCAGATGGGTGAAACGTTGCCGTATCCTAGCGGGCGTTGAGAAACTCAAAATTCTTCTGAGAGCTTGTCTGGATCAAAAATTGTACGAACCCCTGAGGGAAGCTGGATGTTCAAAAAGGCACGTCTAGCAAGGCCGGAAGGACCACATATATAAGCATGGGAATCTGAGGACTGGCCACACAGTCCACTTGGGGATTACAATCGTATACGGTTCATTGGGCAAGAGAGATTGGAAATACTGCTTGCTATTTCAAACTTTCGCCGGCGGCGTCAGTAATTTGAATTTTAAGGAGATGGGCAATGGATAAGGTATCGGATTATATTTTTGTGACCAACGTGATTCCTCAACATATTTGCCAAGACGTTCTTGAGGAAATTAAAAACAAAGAGTGGAAGCCCCATACCTGGTATAACTATTCAGCCAATAATTTTAAATCCGAGCCTGAGAAAGAATTAGATACCCTTAATACCACCCAAGCCCTACAGGATAAGTTAGCCCCGTTTATTTGCCAATCCGTCGAAGAATATATGATGAAGTTTGCGAAACAAGAAGATGAACGCATTAAAAGTTTTATCCAAACCTTCACCCCCATACGGTTTAACCGGTACCGCACTGGGACCATGATGAGGAAACATTACGATCATATTCATTCCATTTTTGACGGGAAATATAAAGGCATTCCCATCTTGTCCTTATTAGGGGTGCTGAACGAGGGCTATGAAGGGGGCGAATTTTTATTCTCTTCCGACTACGAGGTAAAACTTAAAGCCGGAGATATGCTCGTCTTTCCCTCGAACTTTATGTATCCACATGAAGTCAAAGAAGTCACGAAAGGGGAACGATACACGTTTGTGGGTTGGGCATTTTAAATTGTGTGACTTCGGGAGATCGCAACACTCATGATTTATCCTATGGCCTCAAAAACTCGATGCGGATGACCCATTCCACGCTCCTCTTCGGCGCGACCTCCATTCTTGGGTTCAACCTGGCCAGATTATTTCCGGAAACCATTCTGCCGTTTATCTCCCCGGGCAATTCTTCGAAATCAGTTTGTGAGTGGCCGGTCCTCCAAATGGAAAATCCAGATTGGGTGGAACACACCTTGGCTCAGTATCAACCGAAGGTCCTGTTGTATTGCCATGCGGTGTGTGATGTGCCGAAGTGTGAAGCCGACCCCGCTTGGGCGCATGAGATCAACGTCCAACATCTCGATCGTGTGGTAGAGAAACTACCAGCCCAAATCCGATTGGTGTATGTGTCTTCTGATCATGTCTTTGGTGGGGATGGGGAATACAATGAATATTCTCCCCCGTGTCCCATTAGTGTGTATGGCCAGACCCGTGTCAACGCAGAAAAGCTGGTCTTGAATCGACAAGGGTCGCTGGTCATTCGGACGGGTCTGGCGATTGGCCCTTCACCGAACGGGCGCACAGGGCATTTGGATTGGCTTCGTTACCGCACTCAACAACATCTTCCCATTACTATTGTTGAAGATGAATCTCGCTCCGTTGTGTGGGTGACGGATCTGGCCAGACGCGTCATGAAATTCGCACAAAGCACTGAGACAGGCATCCGGCATATCTCCGCCACTCGGGCTGTATCGAGAGTGGAATTGGCCAAGCATCTGATGTCGATTTTGGGAGAACCTCCTACTTTCCGTTGTGAGAGCCGTCATCAACGGCCGTCCCCCCATTTGGGCCGGGTGGAATTAACCAGCGCCTATGCCGATAGCCTTTCTTGGCCCTTGGCAAGCGTCCTGGATGGATGAACAATCTACAAAAATATAAAAATAAATTGATTTCGTAAAAGAGTATTACTCTACACCGAATCGATTCGAAATGATGCGACAGAACTTTCTGGCGATGCCAGATTTTTTAAGATTTTTAACTTTTTATGCTATCGTGACTGGGATCTTTTCTCCTCTAGCCTTCTACTATTACTCCGGATTGGTTTTAGATGGTCCATATGGACAATTCCTGATCGATGGAACAAGATTCCTCTTGCTGCCATTTGGGGCGACTCTTTCTTGGTGCGCCTATCTCTTTCTCACGAAATCTCCTTTTGCTAGACAACTCTATCTGGGTACTTGGAGCATTTGGCTCTTTTTCATGTGCCTTTTTTCTTTTCTGTATGTCGGGCCTGGAAAAGCTTTTTTTTCTCCGATTTTTTGGGGAACCATAAGCTTCTCATGTTCCATTATCACGCTGATTGCCTGGTATTTGTTCTGTAAACATTCTGTCATTATCTACTTTTTACCGCCCGGTCCAAAAAAATGACTTGCCAGTAAAAAGAGCGCAGCGCCCCATAACCGTTGCCTTAATCCTTCTAATTAAGTGTCTGGTGGCTGAGGGCTTGGGTAGAAGTTTAAAAAGGAACAGCAAATATAACGGTCCGAATAATCATACTCAGGAAGCAAAAGGTTCAAAGGTGTAGGCCAACAGTGAACTCAACATGATTTGCGACTCCCCAGTCATGCTAATCCCAAAGCAGGCCGTCATCTAGATTTTCTTACAGATTAACCCCGAGACAAGCCAACCGCTCTGGCTTGCTAATCAAAAAAATCCGGCCAAAGCACAGATACCTGGATTTTGAAAAATTGAACTGTGGGATTCAACTGCGTTCCGGAATTTTCTTCTGAATTGTGTGGCGGGTGTACCCAATGCGAGGAGTCTGGACGTTCGATCAATCTGTAACCGGCTAGACGGATGAAGAATGGGAGGCTAGAAATACGAGCTGCAACCCGATGATTGTTTTGGCATCACAAATCGTGCCGTCCTGAATACCGGCCAACGCCTTTTCAAGCGGCCATTCCACCACTTCCAACACTTCGTCGTGGTCCAAATTCTGGCGTCCTTCCTTCAGATCCGTTCCCCGGTAGATATGGATGACTTCATCCGTAAATCCTGGAGCGGTCCAAATACTGGTGAGCAACTCCAACTGACCGGCCTGATAGCCAATCTCTTCCTCCAGCTCGCGTGCTGCACAGATGAGCGGGTCTTCCTGGGGATGCAGTTTGCCCGCGGGGATTTCATAAATAAATCCTCCGGCTGCATGGCGAAATTGCCGAATGAGAATAACAGTACCGTCACCTTTAATCGGCACGACAGCCGAGGCGCCAGGATGGCGAATGACTTCTAATTGGGTGAATTGCCCATTGGGCAATTTCACCGTTTCGCGGTTGAGAATTAAGACTTTTCCGGCATAGATATGTTCGATCGACACAGGAGTTCTCGTTTCAGTCAGATTCAGGAATACTACAATAGCATTTTAAGATTTTGGACGTTTGTAAAACGGAAGCGTGACAATCTTGGCTTGTACCCGTTTTCCACGAATGTCGATTTCAAGCGACATGCCTTCCTTGCACAGTGCAGGGGGCACAAATCCTAAGCCAATCCCTTTTTGCAAAATTGGCGAAAAATTTCCACTGGTGACCTTACCCACCAATTGTCCATTGCTGAAAATAGTCATGTCGTGGCGGGGAATACCGCGTTCCACCATTTCCAAGGCAGCAAGCTGACGAGTGAGACCATCCCTCTGCTGTTTGCGTAGCGCGAGGTGCCCTTCAAACTCGCCTTTATCCCAGGCTACTACCCACTCGGAACTGGCTTCCAGCGGGGAGGTGTTCTCATCCATATCGTTGCCATACAGCAAGTAGCCCACGTCTAATCGCAAAAGATCTCGCGCCCCTAGCCCTGCGGCCTTGGCTTCGAATTCCGCGCCGGCCTTCAAGAGTCGATCCCACGCGGAGGCCGCTTGCGCCGCAGGCACATACCATTCATATCCAAGCTCTCCGGTATATCCCGTTCGACTCAGCAACCCGGAAAACTCCGTGCCCTCCAATGCCAAACAATGGCGGGTCTTCAGGGTTTCGATTTGCATTCCTATGAGGTTTTGCATAATGGCTTTTGATGCAGGCCCTTGAATGGCAATTTGGGCCAACTCTGTTGATTGATCATGAATGATCGCTCGCGGAAATTTTTCCGACTGATGTTTTAAGAACCATTGGAGCATCTTTTCCCGATTGGAGGCATTGACGCAAACCAAAAACGAGGAGGACCCGGTTCTGTAGACAAACACATCATCGAGAATGCCTCCGGAGGATTGACAGACCATGCCATATTGAGCCTGCCCTTTCTGGAGGCGACTGACGTCATTGGTACTGACCCATTGAAGAAAGGCTTCAGCCTGGTCTCCTGATACCTCGATGCGTCCCATGTGACTGACGTCGAAGAAACCAGCCGATTGCCTGACCGCAAAATATTCCTCAAGGACACCAGTATATTGAACGGGCATGAGCCAGCCGGCGAAATCCACCAGCTTGGCATTGAGGGCACGATGGGCGTGAACGAGCGGAGTTTCGTTCATCAACGCAGGTCGAGCAGTTCGACTTCAAAGATGAGAGTGGCATTGGGGGGAACCGCTGCTCCGGCCCCTCGGGAACCGTATCCCAATTGAGGCGGGATTACCAATTTGCGGATACCGCCGATTTTCATCCCTTCGACGCCCTCGTCCCAACCCTTAATCACCCGGCCCTCCCCTAATCGAAAGGAAAAAGGTGAATTACGATCTTTAGAGCTATCGAATTTTTTTCCGTCGGTGAGTGTCCCCGTGTAATGGACGATGGCGGTTTCTCCCGCATGGGCTTCACGCCCGGAACCAATGGCGAGATCGACATACTGTAATCCGGAAGGCGTGGTCACCATCGCTTCTCCCGCAGCCTTACCGGACAAAGGATTCAATACAAATATCATGAGAAGGATGATCCAAGACCCTATAATGAATACGGGTAATCGAAAACCTGATTGTAATGTCATACCGTTTTTCATGAACCTCTCTCTTTGCTAGTGTGAAACGTATCCGATGCCATGCCCATTGATGGGCGAGACACGTCTTCGTAAAACAGCGCTATACTGGCCGTATAGCCATGCAAAAAATTCTTCCCGCTCACGGGGCCAATTTCTCCACCTGCAAAAAACCCCGCTATCGGCATGGTCCCCATTTGTTGATGCAGAGTGGACACATCATGGTGAGGAGTTTCGAAAAATCGCCGTCCACGCCCATTACAACTAAATAGCAACGCGCCTTTTGGCAGGCTGTCCGGATGGGTCACTCGCTCCTTCGATAAAAGTAAATGGAAGTCTTCACTCGCGGCATGAGCATCCCGCACATGGAACTGAATCGTCTGGCCTTCCTGAACAAAATCCGCGATGGCGAGACTCCCAGATTCTCGATCGGCTCCTAACAGGCCACGGATCAAAAAGTCCCCCTGACCGAATTCCGGTCGATGTTCGTCCATAGCAATACCCACTTGGAGTCCGTACGCCGCTTGTTGTTGTTCGTGTTCATCCAACGCTTTCAAGGTGGTTTCCAACCGTTCCAACGGCGGGATTCCCCCAAGCTCCTGAATGACATTCCGATCGACCTTGGTCACAACATACCGTTCACCAATAGGTTGACACCCTTGAGACACCACCGTCCGGATTTCCAATCCACCCTTAACAGCCACGCCTACGACCCCGGATCCAAGAATGTCTCGATTAAAGACCAGGCGGCTTTCTCCGACATCCATGCCTCCACTGGCAATTCCCCCAATAGCGGACGAGCCGGGAGCATGCTCCTCCAACAAGGACAATAATTCATCTATGGGGGTAGAAAACGGATCGGCAAAGAGGAAAAACGTGTAAGGATGGGTAGTGGCTTCTAATGCCACCGGCCAGCCATCCAGTGACGCTCCCTCACCCTCTAAGTTTGGCGTTAACTTGAAGGGCACCACTCGCATATCAGTGCTTCTCAGGCCCCAGAGCACCAGACCAGGATGTTCTTCAATTTCCTGATCGCCTCCAATGACCCCTTGTCCCATACACCCCACCAGTGCCTGAGGACGAAGGTTCTCGTGGATGATATCGACCATGCGCTGAATGTCTGAGGAATAATGGGGAGAAAAAAAGACAAATGCGAGATGACACTCCGCTTGGCCTAATGCCTCATACACTGATGCGGCTACCGCATTTGCGGCTACTTCAGGATGAGCTTCTTTGGAAAGGGCAACGTGACACTGCATCATAATTCAATTGTTATAAAGTCTAGCAATCCCCGCCAAACGATGTCCATGAAAGAGGTTTGGTAAATTTTTCCCTCTATTCCTACCCCGTCCCGATAAAACCAAAGAACATTCACCCTAGACGTAATAAGTTGCTTACTGAATTGGGCGACCATAGGCATTTAAAATCGAACGGAGTCTTTCAACCGAGATTGCCTCAAAGCGTCGTCCATCTCTTCCTGTAACCGTTGTGGCTTGTAGCAAGGCGTTGAGAATGGCCTCTTCGGTGGCCTCCACCGTGGCTTGAAACAAGGGGTTGATATGGGTATCGGCAAGATGAGCCATAAAAAATGTCCGGTGTTCCGGATAATGAGGAATAACATTGCCGGTAGAAAACGCCAGGACAAAATCTCCACTGCCATGATGGGAGATGGACCCGGTTCGCGCCAATCCTATGGTAGCCCGGCGGGAGAGTCTAGACAGTTGGCGTGCATCAAGCGGAGCATCCGTCGCGATGATGATGATAATAGACCCGCTGTCCTGCCGTCTTTGAGGGGGGACCGCTCCCGGAAGCTCGCCCAGAGCTGCCACGATCGATTCTTCCAGTTCTTTGTGTGAAACCATTGGCAGATCCGTATTATAAACTTGGCCCACCGGCACTCCCGCGATCGTTAGTTCATGACGACGGCCATGGTTAGCATTCACCAACACGCCGACACGATATCCTCCATCTTCAGATGGAAGCACTCGAGAGGCGGTACCAATGCCGCCTTTAAATTGATAGGACACCATCCCCGTCCCTGCCCCGACAGACCCCTCTGGAACGGGACCTCTTGTTGCCGTTTCCAGGGCGTGGACCACATCTTCCGGAGACACATGCCTTCCCTGACTATCATTCAGTCGGCTATCGTCGCATTCAGCCACCACAGGCGTGAGCGTATCATCAGTAATTCCAATGTCGGGATAGCGCTGAATCATCCAGCTCATAACGCCATCTGCCACACGAGGGACATTCAACGTATTCGTTAACGCGATGGGATATTCTAAAAACCCTGATTCCGCCACCCAGGCCAATCCCGTCATTTCCCCTGTCCCATTTATCACAAACGCTCCTGCTGGAACTTTATGATGCCAAACATCTTCACGCGGAATAATGACCGTCACACCGGTCCGAACAGGGCCTTGACCTACCTGCAAGGCCCCCTCGCCTTCATGAATGGTGACATGTCCTACTTTCACCCCTTGAACATCGGTGATGGCATTCATTTCCCCCGGAGCATACCGGCCTATGGTGATCCCAAGATCCTTTACATGGGGGCGAGCTTCTACCAAATCATGAGTAGCAGAGGTATTGGCCAATACCGCAGAGGCAGTCCATGCCCAGCCAATTCCTAAAATGCAAAAAAGATAGGCCTGAAGACCCTGCTTCAAATTAGGAAAACGCATATTGCCAGTCCTACCTGTCTACCCGTCCTCCAGCCCATTCACCAATAGCAGGGAAGAGTCATTCACACGATTGATTAGGGAAAGGACGGGGGTGTCCAGGGATATTCCTTTTCATACATATGGTAAGGGGTTTCTTGAAATCCAAGGTGGGCATAAGCCTGCTGGGCCCGATGATTTTTCTCTTCCACATAGAGCCGATATCCACAAACGGGTTCTTGATTCAAACGGGCTTGGCTTTGCACATACTCAAAAAGCTGCCGAAAGATTTGCTGTTGACGCTGATCTGGATACACGTACACACTTTGAAGCCACCAAAAATTCCCGTTTCGCCAATCGCTCCACTCAAAGGTGACCAAAATCTGCCCCACTACTATAAGTGCGCCACCATTGCGAGACTTTTCTGCAACTGCATACCATCCCTTACCAGAATCTTTGAGAATTGCCTCTATACCCATCTCAAGAATTCGCACATCTAATTCTCGATTTTCAGTTTCCCTGGCTAAAGCCAAGTTGAAACCTACAATAGATTTCAAATCAGACATGGTTGCCCGTCTGATTATTACCGGGGATGACATGTCCATTCCCAGGTCAACTATCCTTCGTCGGACCATTTGCTGGCGACAGCCATCCCGATCGGGGGCGGTAGAGTCCGGCTGAAAACTCCATTTTCATTGCCTCTTCTGGTGGTAACTGAATTCGATTCACACTTTCTTTTGGAACAAAGGCCAGATAGCCGGTAAACGGATGGATTGCTGTCGGAACAAAGACCATCATTAGAGTTCCTTCAGGGACAACTTGTAGCCTGGGTGGAGGTAATCCCATGTCAAAACCTAAAGCCCAAAGCCCGTCACGAGGAAACGGAAATGCGACGACTTTGCTTTGACCAAACCGATCGCGGAACTTGAGGACATCCGCCATACTTTTAAGGGTATAGTAAATACTACGCACAAAAGGAATACGCTCCAAAGAATCTTCCAATTTTCGATGGATTTGCTGGCCAAGTAAATGGGTCGTTCCCATGCCCACCCAGAGGACAAGAAGACAAAAAAATGTGATCCCTGAACCCGGAATCCTCACGCCATATAATGCCCACACAATGTCTACCGTCATATGCTCTAAGGTTTCGAGTAGTGTATAGAGGATTAATAAGGTCCCCCAGGCTGGAATAATAAGAAATAAACCAGTCAGGAGATACCGTTTGAAAGTATGGTCAGCAAGGGCATGCATAAAATATGTGGAGCTAGGAGATGCCAGCAGTCTACCAAAAACCTACTCACTCCGCAGCATCAGAGACACAGAGATTTGTTTGCATACAAATCGGTATTTTCTGAAAATTTCTTGCTACAAAAGAAGGCCAGTGTTACTCTTCACTGGGAGAAAATTTCGTCAATTTTTGGCACGTATTGAAAGGAGTTAGATGGTGCGCCCCGAAGATACAACTAAAGGAAAAGGTGATATTGCTCCTGACCTATTGGCAATACTTTGTTGTCCAGAGACAAAGCAAGAGGTGTGTTTATTGGACCAAACCGTTGTTCAACGACTGAACCAAAAAATCTCAAAAGGAGAATTGAAGACGAAGGGAGGTCAACTCGTCACTGAACAAATCGATGGAGGACTTCTTCGAAAAGACAACACTTTATTTTACCCTATCCGTGATCAAATTCCCATTATGCTTATTGAAGAAGGGATTCCAATAGAGAAATCCGATCTCTCATCAATGTAAGCCTTTAGCCTCAACGTTTTTCCGATAATAAAGCGGTAATTATTTTTTTGGGAATAGACTTTTCATAAACTTTGTGTACTCCGACCTCCTTTTTTAAACCACCATAGTGATCGACCAATCTGGACGACCACATAGATAAAGACTCCAAAAAAAATCCCATAATATCCATACGACTCGATCGGCCAATTCTGTCCACCATGCAGAAGAAATCCCAATGCCACATGGGCCCCCAACCCTAAACATAAGGCTAAGATAATCCACTCACGGACCATTGTTTTTCTAGACAACCCCATGTTAGTTCCGGATACTCAGTGCAATGAGCAGAGCTTGGACCATTCCTGGAATGGTCCAACACTGATTGGCAGGCAATTATACAGGGCTTTTCGTTGATTCGATTTCCGTGGCAGTGATCAAACTGACGAGATAATCCGTTACAAAAATTAGGGCTTCTTCTCTCCCATCCGCCCGACGCCCTTTTTCCCTACGTTGTATGGAGAGCTCATGTTCCAGATCTGACTTCACGTCCCCTAATAACTTCTGGAGGGAGGCTGTCGTCAGGTTCATGTCCACATCCTCTAATTCTTGACAGCGGTCTAAAACCCAGTTGAGCCCTTCTACCCGACCAAAATACCGTTCTTGTTCAGCTGCATCAATTCGGGCCATGGTTGAGGCAAATGCTTGCCCTTCATAAATCAGGTTGTAAAAACTCGCCACGGCACGATGTAAAATTGAATTCATTATCCGTTCCTCACAAGAAAAATTATTGTACTCTCTCTTCGATTATATACTGCTATTCAGAATCCTTCTAGGACTTTTTCATTATAATTGTACAACGAGTTTGCTTTTTTATTGGTCTGGTGACCTCAGGTAAATAATAAAGGATGAAATTCGGCCATAAACCCATAATATAAGGGTGCAAATTGTTTCAGGCTATTGGGACTATTTTCTTTGAGCCGTTTAAAAAAGAAAACCTGGTGGGTCGGATCCATTTTTTCCAAAAGTTTCCCTAACTCCGACATTGAGAATTTGCCTTGCGGAACACTTAAGATATAGTGAACCAATCGTTCCACAAATTGATGCATAACATATTCACTGTCCAAATATTGTTTTGGAATTTCACCATTTTTAATGATTTCGGCAAAGGATACAGCCTGCGCCGAAAACGGGAGATCTTCTATGGTTTTTGAGGGTTTCGTCACGCTTCTTTATAACTCCAAATTGGCCTCATCGCCCAAGAATTCAACATTTTCATATAGTTAATAAGTGATTGTATCAGGGGTTCCCTGTATATCAAAACATTTATACCAATTTTTTTACCACAATTTTTGTAAATATTCCCTGAAAGGCAAAATAATTGAAAATTTATCAAACCACACCAACCACCCAATTCCGTTCTAAATCCATTTCTATCAATTAACAAGATTAGCCCCAAATTTTATATATTGCCAATACATAAAATTTTTCGGGCAACCCTAACAGAAACCGGGTACCTCATTTCCCAATAATGCCACTTCAAAACATCTCAGTTCAGTTTTAAATACGAGATCCTATCTAATAAGTGGATCGGCAACCCCCCAAAAAAAAGCAGGGGGCGACGCATGTCGCCCCCTGCTCTTCGGGTTCCCCTCTGGGCTCCCTGCTTACAGCCAGTTCACCCGCTCCGCCGGGCGGATGTAAATCGGCTCTTCCACTTGCTGCCGCACCGCTTCCTTGCCCGATTTGTTGAACCCCAACACCGTGTCGTTGTACATCTCAAACTTCCGCCCATGGATTTGGGTTTCAAACACTTTCGGCCCCGGAATCACGTCATACCGGAAGATGATCTGTTGGCTCGCCCGCCACAACTGCAGCACCGCCAACAACTCCCGGCTCGGCACCAGATACTTCTCAATCGCATTATCTACCCCCGGCCCGAACATCTGCCGGATGTAGCCCCGCGGCGCCTGCCGCGGTGGGATGTAAAACCCGTTGGGTTCCGTGCCCCATTGCGGATACAACGGCAACGCCACTTGTTCCACCCGGATGGCATAGTACAACGGATTCCAGCGATCTTCCGCCCAGAGCCCGTCATCGCCCACCTTCACCAACCCTTGCAGCCGGATTTTGCCCACGCACGCCGCCATACACCGCGTCTCCATCGGCTCGCCCCCCGTTAAGGGGTCTTTGCCTTCCACCCGCGGATAGCACGCAATACACTTCTCACTCACCCGCGTCGTCCCCCGGTACATCGGCTTTTTAAACGGGCATTGCTCCACACACTTCTTGTACCCCCGGCACCGGTTCTGGTCGATCAACACAATCCCGTCTTCCGGCCGCTTGTAGATGGCCTTCCGCGGACACGCCGCCAGACACCCCGGATACGTACAGTGGTTACAGATGCGTTGCAGATAGAAGAAGTACGTCTCATGCTCCGGCAAGCTGCTGCCTTGCATTTTCCACGGCTCTTCTTTCGTGAACCCCGTCTTATCCACCCCTTCCACGATCGCCCGCATCGAGGTCGCCGTATCTTCATAGATATTCACAAACCGCCATTCCTGGTCGGTCGGGATATAGCCAATGGCGGCCTGCCCGATCTTGGCGCCCGCATCAAAGATCGTCATTCCTTCAAACACCCCATACGGCGCATGGTGTTTACGGCCCACCCGCACGTTCCACACCTGCCCGCCCGGATTGACCTGCTCAATCAACTGCGTGATCTTCACATCGTAAAACTGCGGATAGCCCCCGTACGGCTTCGTTTCCACGTTGTTCCACCACATGTATTCCTGCCCTTTGCTGAACAGCCACGTCGACTTGTCCGCCATCGAGCAGGTTTGACACGCCAAACACCGGTTGATGTTAAAGACAAACGCAAACTGCCATTTCGGATGCCGCTCCTCATACGGATACAGCATCTTTCGTCCTAACTGCCAGTTATACACTTCAGGCATTGTCGTCCTCCGTTTCTATTGTTTGAATTACCAAGTGAACGAGGCGGGAACCCAAAGAAGCAATTTCTTTGGGTTCCCCATGAACCCGTTCCTACACCTTAATCTTAATATGGTCACCCTTCAGCCATTTGATCATAAACTCATTCTCTTGGCCTGGAGTGAACCCGGTTCGAACCGGTTCCCACGGTCCTCGACCACCGATGCCGCCGTCTTCCGCCTTGGTAATACGGATCAGACATTCCTTCGGCACTGTATTGACCGCATGATTGTCCACTTGATAGCCAAATTTGAACTTCCAACCGACCGCATGTTTGCCAGGCAGCGAATCTAACTGCTGCATGGGCATTAACCAGTCACGGGTAAAGGACTGTTGCGCCCCATACCGGAAGTTCGATTGATAGCCGGTATCCAGTGCAATCGCCCGTCCGTCCGGTCGGGTTTCATGCCCTTTCACCGACTTCGCCGTGGATACATACGGCGCATGCTTGGCCATCGTGACATGGTAGGGATAGGCCGGGTTGTACTTCGCCCGGATCATCAACCGTGCCACCTTGTAATAGGGGTCGCTGGGCTTCCAGCCACGATACGGCCGGTCCACCGGGTTTCCATCGACGAAGACATAATCCCCGTCATTGATCCCACGATCTTTGGCCGCTTGCGGGTTGATATGAATTTGATGTTCACCCACACCTGGCGTCCGCTTATCCATCCGATAGGCATCGCCAAAGTTGGACTCATACATCTGCACCCAGTCATTCACCGACCATTGGCTATGCACCCGATGTCGGGTCTTCGGCGTCACGCAATAGAACTGATACCCCTTCTCCCAGAGCGGATTGGAGTACCGTTTAATTTCCGCCCAAGGCAACTTGATGTTGCGGACGGTTTTGTCGTCATGATGTTGTGCCGTGATCGGAATCCCATAGTCATCCGGCCTGACATATGGATTGGACGACATAATCGCATTCGGCAAGTAAGGAGTGGCCTCCGTCCCTTCACGATGCGATATGAAGTTTTCCCCATACTCAATGGCTTCTGGTTCCACGCGATAATTCTCATAACGGCCCGTTCGCGTCCACTGAGGTTTGGACTCGTTGGTCTCTTCCCAGAAAGGATGGCGAGGATATGTCCGACACATCACCATCCAGCCCTTTTCCGACTTCAACATCACATCCGCGTTATAGCCATATGCTGTGGTACTTGCATCCAAAATTCGTTGCAAGTACACATCCACACGATTGTCATACACAAACTTGAAATAATCGCGGAACCGGCCATCACCCGTCATTTCGCTGAGTTTGGCCGCAACGCCCGCCACCGTATCCAAATCGTTCCGGGTGTCATACAGCGGTCTAATTCCACCCTTCCATACTTGGAACCACGGATTCGACACCGTCGCCGTATGCTCTGGATACGTAAACTCCATCCAGGTATTGACGGCAAACGATACGTCATTGTGGTTGACATCTGACGTCATCTCCACATCCTGATTGACCAACGTTTCAATGTGCGGATCAACGTTTTTCACCATGTCATAATGGTGCTTGGCGTTGTTCAACACGTTCACGTTGGCTACCCACCGGAATTTACTGGGGGTTGGCATATGCGTTTTCCCCGTAAACACCCGACGACCATACTTTGGCGTATTCACAATCAAGGCCGTATCACCGTGGTTCCAGTAGGCCACTTCTTCTCCGTAATAATACCCTTTGACATGAATTTCTTTGCCATGGGCATTCGGATCCGTCGTAATTTTGAACGGATTTTCTCCTGTGTGGGTTCCTAAACCGCCGCCGCCCCAGGGGGTGGCATTCCAAATTCCGGCCTTATAGTTACCCGCCCAAGTATGTTGGCCTGTCCCAAACTTCCCGACGTTGCCCGTCACAATCAATACCATCGCCGCGCCGCGGGCAATGATGGTTTGATGGAAGTAATGGTTCGTCCCTTCACCGTTGTGAATGGCCGCCGGTTTAATCGTCCCTGAATCCCGCGCCCAGCGTACAATCAGGTCCTTCGGACATCGATTGATTTGATGGACGGTATCTAAATCATAGTCCTGCAGATGGACTTGATACATTTGGAAGATCGGCATGACGTCCACTTCCCGGCCACTGAGTAGGGTCACACGATAGGTTCCTGTCAAGGCCGAATCAATCCCACTCTTTCTATAATGCCAACCTACCAATTCGCGATGAAGAGGCACGGCTTGGTTCTTATTAAGATCCCACACCATAAAACCGCCCAAACGCGCGATGACATCAGGCTTCATGGTTTGCACTTTGCCGGAATACGAATTGGCAAAATCCGGGAACGCATAATCCTTAATCACTTCCCGGGGATCCAGGTATTGGAGGGTATCCGTCCGAACCAAAATAGGCATGTCTGTATACGATTGACAGAAATCATAATCGTACATGTTCTCGTCAAAAATGATTTTCAATGCACCCAGGAATAAAGCTCCATCAGTCGCTGGCCGTACCGGCATCCAATAGTCAGCCCTGTAGGCTGTGGGGTTATATTCCGGAGTGATGACCACCAACCGGGCTCCCCGCTCAATACTCTCCAGCTTCCAATGCGCTTCCGGCATCTTATTTTCCACGAAGTTCTTACCCCAACTCGTGTTCAATTTCGAAAACCGCATGTCGTTCATGTCGACATCTGAAGCCTGGACACCATTCCAGAACGGATGAGCAGGGTTTTGGTCACCATGCCAGGTATAATTCGACCAGTACCGACCCCCTTGAGCCTGATCCGGCTGAACTTTTCTGATGTAGGTGTCCAATAATGCCCCGCAACCACCATTCATACGGGTAATGCCCATTTTCCCAATCAAACCCAAAATTGGCATTCCGGCTCTGAATTTAAATGCGCGTATAGCTGACCCTTTGGTCATTTCGATCATCTCCGGCGGATAGCCCTGTTCCCGTAATCTCCGAGCACCCGCTTCTCCGCTATACCGCTCTGCTATGATGATCATAGCTTTCGCCAAATAGGTAAAGGCGGTATCCCAAGAGACCCGCAACATATCATCCAAGTAGCGGGCGTTAAATTTATATTTGCTCATGATGGCTGGGGTGAATTCCGGACTTCCGTCATCCATCCATGCTTTCCATCCCCGCCGCATCAAGGGACCCTTCAGCCTGTAAGGCCCATACACCCGCCGATGCATCGTATAGCCCTTTAAGCACATCCGCGGATTATGCGCAAACGTACCACGGTTGCCATAGAGGTCTTCATAAGTTTGATGATCGTAATTTTGCTCCACGCGCATGACCACCCCGTTCCGGACAAATGCCCGGATACGACAGGCATGCGTGTCATTCGGAGAACAACACCACGTGAAGGAACTGTCATATCGATATTGATCATGATAGACACGTTCCCATGACCGGTCTGGATATTCCCCGAGAGGATTTCCAACTTCGATAACCGGCTGTAAAGCCGTTAGGGCCAAGGCCTTATCGGCCAATGCCACCGCTGCGACTGTTCCCGCTGAAACTTTCAAGAATTGCCGTCTAGAAAGAAACATTGCTTACACCTCCTAAGTGAGTGCAGGACATCAAGTCCATGATTTAATTCACAAATTTAAACTTAAAACTCGTATCACCTCCTTTTACAAAAATTAAGATTTGGGTCAATTTAATTTTTTATTTCATTACTTTTTGAATGGTTACATAGCATAAAATGAAAATTTGCAAGATTTGAACCTTTTTCATTCAGCATTAAAAAATCGTAAGTCATTGTATAATTTGTAAAATAATTAATTAAGATTCTTTACGAAAAACAAAATGATTCTAAATGGTAACAGCATTATTCATTTTCCAAAGACAAAATTTCACTTAAAGTTTAATAAAAAAAATATAAGTTATTGAAAAATATAAATAAAATTAAAATAAACCATTTGATCATTCAGCAAAGATACCAATTGGTAACAATAGATTAAACGGTAACATCACTAATTGCAGCCACTATTCAACAACAAAAACAGAAAAATGACATTTTGGCACAAGTATGAGATGGATTCCTCTCTGCCCAATTGCTCATGGTTTTGCTTGATTTTTCAGATATCCAACCTTGCGTCACCCTCAACAACCCTGAGCTCAAACAACAATTTGGTTTATGTAGAACGTTAATTCAGTTCCTTCCAAAAGCCTCAGTCCGTTCTAAAAATTTCAAAATTTCATTACCGTTCAGATAAAACACCATTTTTTTGACAATATTGACCCATAATACAAACACTGCACCTGGGGGAAATCGGTGTGCATATATTTTGACCAAAGGGGACCAACATTCCATTGAGAGGAATCCACCACTTTCGAGAAGCTTCCCACGAAGTGCTTGCTCTGTTTCATGAGGGGTAGTGGTAAAGACAAAACCCCATCGATTGCAAATTCGATGGACATGCGTATCTACGCATATTCCTGGCATTTTATAGGCTAAAGGAACCACAATATTAGCCGTTTTACGCCCAACCCCCGGCAATAATAACAGGGCATCAATGGTATCAGGAGCCTTCCCGTGAAAATCCTTGCAAATCTAGTGGCTTATGGCCTTAATTTGCCTAGCTTTTACGCGATAAAGCGCAACAGGGAAAATGGTATTTTCTATTTTTTTCACCTGCATTCTACCCATTGAAAATGGGTCAGAGGAAATTGCAAATAACCTCTTGCTAGCCTCGGCGGTCACTTGATCTCGAGTTCGCAAGCTCAAAACACAGGCAATCAGAATTTTAAAAGGGTCAAGGCCTTGTTCGGCAAGGTGACTAAGGATTGGGGTAGGAAATGGCCTTATGGCCTTCTTAACCAGGGTGAGGAAGACAAGATTGTCATCCTCATGCATATTTTCCTTTTAATGAAATTTTGAAGGAAAAATTGAGGAGAAATTGCGATGGATGTTGGGGGCAAATAATTAATACAAGCTAAAACATTCTATTCTTTGAAAGCCATTTTTGGCGACGACGTGCGGCTTCACGCTCTTTACCCTTTTTCTTAACGCTAGGTTTTTCATAAAATCTGCGCCGTTTTAATTCACGAAATAAACCCTCTGCGGCCAACTTTTTCTTAGCGACTTTCAATGCTTTTTCAACGTTGTTATTGATAACTCGTACTTCCACGTTTCCCTCAAACTAAAGATTAAATCAACATTTTACAATTTTACGCTTTGCTTCAGAGTCTGGCACTTTATCATGAGTTGTAAGCCTATGCAAGACGAAATTAATTCGTTAATTTACATTTTTGCCTTTAAAATCAAGTACTAAATATTTTATATATGATATTTTAAAATGATCACTATGAGTCTTTTAATGCGGCAATCATATCCAATACCATCTTTTTGCCATCTCCAAATAACATCAATGAGTTATCCAAGGCGAATAATGGATTGGGAATTCCAGCAAAACCAGGGCTTAAACTGCGTTTTATTACTACAACGGTTTTTGCCTTATCGACATCAATGATGGGCATTCCCGCAATTGGACTACTTGGATCAGTCCTGGCCAATGGGTTCACCACGTCGTTTGCACCAATAACTAAGACAACATCCACCTGATCAATGGTTTGGTTGATCTCATCCATATCTTTCAGCGCATCATAGGGAACATCCGCCTCAGCCATAAGGACATTCATATGGCCTGGCATTCTTCCTGCCACAGGATGGATCCCGTATTCCACGGTTGTCCCACGGCTCTCCAGAAGAGCGGCCAGGCTGGCGACCGGATGCTGAGCTTGGGATACGGCCATTCCATAGCCGGGAACAATTACTACTCGGCGCGCCGCATCAAACAGCAACGCGACTTCCTCAGGAGATGCCGACTTAACTTTTCCCCCATACACTTCATCAGCGGTTTGGCCACCCTCACCTGAGGGTCCCATCACTCCAAACAAGACATTGGTCAACGATCGGTTCATGGCTTTACACATAATATGGGTCAGAATGATCCCGGACGCACCAACCAATGAACCGGTGATGATGAGGACATTATTGGAAAGCACAAAACCTGTTGCCGCGGCAGCTAACCCCGAATAGGAGTTTAATAACGCCACCACCACAGGCATATCCGCACCACCAATAGGAAGCACCAGCAAAATTCCTAACACAGATGCCACCCCCACCAACAACCAATATAGCGAGAAGTTCTCAGGACTTAAAACCACCCCAATGCTTAGCCCAAGCACCAATAGGGCCAAGATAGAATTAATCACTTGTTGACCGGAAAACAAAATCGCATTTTCGGAAATCAGCCCCTTCAGCTTTCCAAAGGCAACCAGGCTACCCCAAAACGTCACGGCCCCGATTAATCCTGAGGCAGCTGTGGCAATCGTTAATTGAAAAATAGGTGAATCCGTTAAGGAAGAGCCTTCAATCAATGCGGCTCCAGCCACAAAGATTGAGGCCGCGCCACCAAATCCGTTCAAAAGGGCGACCATCTCTGGCATAGAGGTCATCTCTATGCGCATCGCCAACACCGCGCCAATGGCACCACCCACTACCATTCCCAAAATAATGTACTCATAACTGACAATGTGTCGATCAGTGAGGGTCACGACCACGGCCAGCAGCATTCCACAGGCACCCAGAATATTTCCGCGAACTGCTGTTCGAGGATGGGTAAGCCCCTTCAGGCCAAAAATGAACAGGACGGACGCAACGAGGTAAGAGAAATTTATAATAAAATCGTACATAGGTTTTAGGTCTTCTTTTTGAACATGGCCAACATTCGGTTCGTCACCATAAATCCACCAATCACATTAATGGACGCCAAGACCACAGAAAGAAAACCCAGAACCGTGGTAACCCACAGCTCTGTTCCTGCAGAAACAATGGCCCCCACCAAGGTGATACCTGAAATGGCGTTAGAACCTGACATCAAAGGAGTGTGAAGAGTAGGCGGAATCTTCGTGATGACCTCGAAGCCCACGAAGATCGCGAGGACAAAAACGGTAAAGGACATGAGAAACATTTCCATAACAATTCCCTCGTTCTTACGCCGATTAAGCAGGAAGTCCCAATACTTCCCGAATGAGGGGCTGAACAACTTCCCCATTGCGCGTCAACATGGTTTCTTTCGTAATTTCGTCGTTCATATCAATTTGCATTTCCCCTTTTTTCACTAAATGGAGGAGAAAGGTCGCCACATTTTTGGCATACATTTGACTGGCATGAAACGGCACGGTTGAGGACAAGTTTTCAGGACCATGAATCGTCACACCATGCATTACGATGGTATGGCCAGACTTGGTCAGCTCACAGTTTCCGCCCCGTTCTGCAGCCAAATCTACAATTACTGACCCTGGAGCCATAGCCCCAACCATATCGGCCGTAATAAGAATCGGTGCTTTTTTCCCAGGCACAGCCGCCGTGGAAATCACCACATCACTATTAGCAATTACTTTCCCTAACAACTCTCGCTGCTTCTTGTAAAAGGTTTCATCTTGGGCTTTGGCATACCCCCCTTTATCTTCCGCAGCACCTGTCTCCAAAGGCAGTTCAACAAACTTGGCACCTAAACTTAAAATTTGCTCCTTGACCGCAGGGCGAATATCATACGCCTCAACAGCAGCCCCTAACCGCTTAGCCACAGAAATGGCTTGCAATCCTGCAACTCCAGCGCCAATGATTAAGACCTTCGCAGGAGTGACCGTTCCAGCCGCTGTCATGAGCATTGGAAACATTTTTGGCAGCGAACTGGCGGCAATCAGTACCGCTTTGTAGCCAGCTACCGTACCCATGGAGGAAAGGATGTCCATACTTTGGGCACGGGTAATGCGAGGCATCAATTCTAAAGCAAAGGCCATGACCTCACGAGAAGCGAGGTCTTTAACCGATTGAGGGGCCGTCAAGGCTTCGGCCATTCCAATCAGGATCTGTCCTTTGCGAAAATCTGCTAGGTCTGCTTGACCTTCTGTAAGGTTTGCTCCCAACAACCTTACTTGAACAACGCAATCAGCCTTCTCGAACACTTGTGACCGAGATGAGGCAATGGTTGCGCCTTTTTCGACATACGCGGAGTCAGGATAACCCGCTTGTTCTCCAGCCTTGGATTCCACCATGACATCCATTCCGCCTTTTTTCAGCGAGGGGAGTACAGCTGGAACTAGAGCCACTCGGTGTTCACCAGGATACGTTTCTCGAAGGACGCCAACAATCATAAGGGCCTATCTCTTAAATATAAGGGTTGTGGGAACTTTACAATTTCATTATGTCAGCAGGGGTTTTTTAAACCCCTTGCCAAGCCCTGTGTTGATATCATAGGGATTCAAAGAGAATCAATGTGTCTTTGGAGCTATAAGGAAGTGCGACTAACGGCCCAGCGCGAAAGGCAAAACAGAGGCAACACGCCTCATGGCCCATCAAAAGAAAAATTCCAGAACCTCACCACCGCCTCTGGGACTAAAATGATTATTCATTCACTCAATCAATGACTCTTCGGTGAATAGAATGCCTGTGCGATTTCAGTCGCTAGAAATAACATGGCCCGGCTCTGGGTATAACATGCATGGCCGAATAAGTGCTGGCGAGGAGATTCCTCCGCCTGAACGCCGTATTCCACCAACAGACATTGTCCGTCATTAGCACACCGTGTCCCACGCCGAGTACATTCCAGCCACCGCTCAAAGCCGTCATAGGGTTCAAAAATTTCTCTAAAATCAACATTGGCCTGCTCAGACTCCGGATTATTCGGAACCATATCCGTGCCAGCCACAGCCAATTGCTGTACGTAATCCCCACCAGTTTGATAGGGCATTTCCCACGCAATTTGAGGTAATTCCATTTTCGCCAGCCAACGCTTGCCATCAGTTCGAATCTCACGATGATTCACGAAATGCAGCAAATGACCAATTCCATCGGTATCCCAGCCGTAGCGAACCGGAGTACCCAATGTCACGACATCGACTGTTGCGCCTCTTAACGCTGTTTGATCCATGACAAGACCATACAAGCTCTCGAGCTGTTCTACGGACCGATCGACTGAAGGGATCCCTTGCCAGTAATTAGCCAAAATCTCAAAAACGCGCCCCCTCATTTCCGATTCCCCTGGAGCTAGAATATTCGACAATAAAGCCAGGACCTGACCCGCATGTCCATGGCCAACAATAAGAAGGCGGTCATCTTTTGTTAGATCAAGCCTAGAAACCCAATTTCGAAGATACATCAAAAGATGCATGGCAGCTTCGACGCGGCCGACATGATGATTAATTGAAGACCAAAGGTATCGACGACAGGGAATTGATTGGCCGCTCCCCTGAGACAGGGCAAGTTCAAATTTCCCTACATACGACGAAGAAAAATTTCCTGCTCCCTGAGCGAGCAGGTCTACCGTCCCGTAAGTTGGTTCATCGTTCGCTACAGGAGGGTGAATTGGATCATCTGGAAGACAAATTCCGTTTGTAGTAGGACGAAGGAGAGCCAGCAACGATTCCAGACCGGATATTCCTCGGGAATACCCTCGTTTTAACCCTCCAACCTCATCCAATCTGGCCGCACCAAAGAGATCCATAAATGGCAGGCCATTGAGGAAGAGTATCCCCTTCACTTGGGATTGGGCCATCTGTTCGCCAACGCTACTCATTCCCTGGCTCCACGAAGGCGAATCCACCGTTCCAGGCTGAAAGGTTCGATAGCCTACCCGGACACGAGGGTCCGACTTCAAATAATTAGCATGTTGGAAATTATTTTCCTGGGGCATTGAAATTCTTCTGTGTGTGAGGCCCCATTCATAATGGATACCATTCACCCAGGGCAAGAGATGCTTGAAAATTTTTGGTCCGCTAATTTGAATGGGAAGAAAATCCTGGCCTGCTCAGTTGGTTGACCGCCTGAAAATCTGCATGATAAGTTCAGATTCGATCACTTGCCTTACAATTGAAGGAGAATTCTCCTTAATGATATATAGTAAAAGTTCATTCCCAATTTTATCTTTATTTTCTTGTCGTGGAGCAGGGCAGAAATTATGAGTACTATCCAAATACGTCCTCAACAACATCGTCGTGGTAAATTCCTGCCGTGTTTTATCCTAGCATGGAGTGTGGTCTGGCTTCCTCTATTCGGAGGGACAGCCTCGATGGCTGCCGCCGCACAAGCCGAACACATTATTCTGGTTGTGTTGGAGGGGATCAAATCATCATCCATCCAAGACGGCACTACTCCAAACCTGGCTCAGTTAGCCAAGGATGGAGCTGTGACCTGGTCCGCTCAATCCATTACCCCTCCCCTCACCGTGCCGGCGATGGCGTCTCTGCTCACCGGCCTTCAAGTCGAGAAGCATCGGGTGACTGCCGCATGGGAAACGTACGATTTTGCACGTTCATTTATGCGCTCACCTACGGTATTTGACTACATGGATCTGGCTGGAGGAAAAGACACGGGCGTCTTTCTTATGGATGAACGACTCTATCAATTAGTTCGCCCGGAAATTTACGTCGACTCCCAAGTTTGTGGCTACACCAAACCCCAATGCACGCCCGAAAGAGCGTCGGCATACATCAAAGATTTTTTAAAAAAAGTTACTAGTGAGAAAGGCTATGGCTTCCGGCTTTTTGGAGTGCCAAACCTCTTATTAGTACATCTGCCTACGGCGGTGAAGGTCGGGCAGAAATACGGATGGGATTCCGAAAAATATTCCGCTGCCTTACTATCCATTGATACCGCCGTGGAACAAATCATCCAAACGTATGAAGAACTTGGAGTCTTGGACAAAACCATGGTGATCATTACTGGCCTGAATAGCGGACCTCTGTCACCCCCTACAGGGGGAGGCAAAACAGTCTCGACCAGCCTTACGTCTCCTGAGTTAGATGCCACTATTCCCTGGATTGCCTGGGGCGCAAATATTAAAAGGAACCATCCCATCACTCAATCCGTTTCTTTATTAGATACCGGAGCGACTATCATGTATGCTCTGGGGCTTGAAACGCATACTGAATGGGACAGCCACGCGATTGGTGATATTTTTCAAGCTGTTCCAGAAAGACGGACCACTGACAATGAACCACAAACAAAACAGTAAGATCAGAATTCGAACACACGTGCCTCGTCAAATCCGACATGGGATTTTCTGCCTGTTTCTGATGGGCATTTCTCCTCTGCTAGTACACCACGGGCACGCAGCAGATCCTACTAATCCTTTGTTGCGAGAGTTTCCTATTACCGTGAATCCGAATGCACTCACTCCTCCAACCTGGTGGCATGTACCCGGCATCACTCCGTTGATTTGGACAAAAGATCCCATCAATATGGATGCCTACAAAACATCGGAATCCAGGACCTTAAACCTCAAGCCTGGAGATTATCGTTTTGGGACCTTTACGTTTGATTTTTTATTCAAGGTAACCTTATCCGGAACCTTGGAATTCTCGCCAACTCTTGATCAATGTGTAGATGGACGAGGAACACAGGTCCTGACAATTCGTTGTAGCCATACGCAACCCTATCCGCAAGAACCCGACTACCCGAAATAAGTCGGAAGGGATAAGAAGGAAGATCATGCCGAATACTGTGCAAGACTGGATTGATGCCCTCGAAGACGCCGATGATGCCACTCGCGAAGAGGCCGCCAAGGCCCTTGCTGAAAAGGGTGATCCGAAAACATTAGAACCCCTTCTGAACGCTCTTGAAGACGACTATTGGTCGGTTCGAACTTATGTCGGTTGGGCATTAGCCAAAATTGGCGGAGAAAAGGCCATTGAAGGTCTCATTACGCTTTTCAATGACAATATGATGGAAGTGCAAGCTGAAGCAGTAAAGGCCATGGCATCCATGGGAAAATGCGTCATCCCGCAATTACTGACTTGCTTGAAAGACAAGCGGTGGCGGATTCGAGAACAAGCCGCTAAAACGTTAGGTGAATTGCGTGACCCGCAGGCCGTACCAGGGCTGAACCTGGTGTGTCGCGACCGAGATGGTGCAGTCAAGAGTGCCGCAGCCGAAGCCTTAGGAAAAATTGGAGACCCAAAGGCCATTCCAACTCTGATCAAATTATTTAAAGATACATCCAAGATCGTGCGGGAGACTGCCGGAACCGCATTGATGTACATTGGGAAAGAATCCGTCGATGCTCTATTGGAGTCCCTCAAGGATCCTCATTTCGTTGTGCGCTGTCACGCGGTTCGGGCGCTAGGCGGCATGACGACCGACTATCAAATGGGGCGTGTGTGGGTTCGTGAAGCCCGTGTCGTCGATGCCCTGATCGACATGGTAAAAGACCCGGATCGAGCGGTTCGCGAAGATGCCACGATTGCTCTGGGCAATATAGGCGATGCCCGTGCAGTAGATACCCTCATGGAAGCCATGAAAGACGGCACAGTGAAACGCCATGCAATTGCTTCCCTCGGCATGATCGGAGATCCTCGCGCCTATCCTCCTGTCCTTGACGCGTTAAAGGGTAAGGGCATACATCAAGAGGGGAAGCCAACCCCTGGCTGCATTATTAGCGAAGACCTCCTAATTAAAGAAGCGGCTGCTACAGCCCTTGGTCATTTCCGTCATCCCAAAGTCATTCCGGATTTAGTGCTGTTACTCAAAGACCTGGTCCTTCGTGATTATGCCGCCAATTCCTTGGTGTTGATTGGAGACGCAGCGATTGAGCCACTCGTATGGTTCCTCCATGACCCGGATTTATCTAAAGTCCAACAAGAAAGCGAGCGGGTTTTGGCTTTTGCGACCACTCGAATGACCGCAGGTGGTGCCCTTAAAAAAACAGTCTTAGACACCCTTGATAAGCTCGGGTGGAAACCAACTGAAGGCCTCAGCAAAGAGACCAGAGAAATTGAATATACCGACACCACCAATGTGTTAGGTGAGGGAGGAGAAGGCCGCTTTGGCAAAAGTGGTGACTTCGCTATCCCGGCCAAACCACCAAAAATCGAAAGGTAATATACACCAATTCTCCTGCTGGGGAGTGGCGGGTACACTGGCGGAAGTTCTTTCCTCTGTTAGTCTCGCTGAAAGTGCAAAATTCCCCAGCTCAGGTGGCCACTCTTCCCAGCCTGAACCCAATGCTGAAGTCCCACCTTCATAGAAGCCAGATATTCTTCCGTACAAACCTGAATAAGCGCATGGTGTTGTTTCGTTAATTCCTGAAGTACTCGTCCATAATGCGCGGCAAGATTTTCAGAAAGATCCTCAATCCCAATTTCTTGAAACCCTAATTTAGCGGCCAGCTGCCGATAATATTCAAACGACCCCAGCGAATTCAAATGGATACGATCTAAAATCGGTTGCAGCACATCCGGGGGACAAGTCGCACTCTTCATCGGATCGGTAAAAATAAATTGTCCTCCCGTGGCCAACACCCGATGAACCTCTTGAAACACCTTTTCCCGATTTCCGCTATGTAATATGGCATCCTGCGACCACACCACATCAACGCTCCCATCCGGCATGGGAATCGACTCGAAATTCCCGTCAATGACATTAATCGCTAAACTAATATTCTCTTTCTGATTCAGTGCCCGATTCCGTTTATTTTGGACTTCACTCAAATTCAGGCATCCAACCTGGCATCCGTATTGTCTCACGAGATGACGCGCTGAGCCTCCGTAACCTGACCCAATATCCAGCACACGTTTCGTGGCATCAAGGTCCTTGACAGAATCCGCCATTTTCTCCACGGTTCGTCGGCTGGCATCGAAAATCGAATCCTTGTCGGATGCATACAATCCAATGTGGATATCTTCTCCACCCCAGATCGTGGCATAAAACCGGTCGGCATCCGAACTGTTGTAATAGTCTCGAGCCGTATCCACCGTGGTGGAATAATTCAGATTTCCAAATTTGCCCATGATCGTGGTCGGACGTTCCTCATTTTTATAGAGTTTCTCCGCCACATGAACATAAAAATCAGGGTCCTCAACTTTATGCGTTTCTTGAAAGTCCGCATAAGTTTTTACCTGCTGAAAACCAACCTCATTCATGAGCCGACGTGTATATTCCTTCCGTAGCGGATACATATTCAAATGAAAGGCTTCTCCATCGGGAAACGTATACTTGAACCTTGCGAGTCCTTCATCAACGTGCTCCGGCTCCGCACTGACATTGTCTCCGCAATAGTAATATACATGCTTCGACGTAAACCCCTCATCTAAAATGCCATCGTAATTCCTTTGATCCAGAATCAGCACTCCATCGTGCTTCAGGGCGGTGTAAAATTCAGCCAAGGCTTTTCTCCGATCCTGTTCGGAAAAGAGATGAGTCAGAGAGTTCCCCAGGCAAATCACCGCATCGTATTTATTGTGGATATCCCGGCTTAACCAGCGCCAATCAGCATGAATAGTTCGCATGATAAACCCGGCTCGTCGTGCATTTTCAAATGCCTGCGCTAACATTTCAGGACTGCCGTCCGCACTCGTAACTTCGAACCCGGCACGCAAGAGCCGAATAGAATGAAACCCCGTTCCCGTCGCGACATCTAATACGCGCTTGACGCCCCGTTCCTTCAAAATCCGGATAAAAAAGTCTCCTTCACTCGAGGCCCTGGCCTCCCAATCAATCAACGCGTCCCATTTTTGCACAAAACTATGAACATACTCCTGTTTGTATAAATCTGTTTTTCGTTGAGCTATGGGATTATCCCCATACATTTGCTTGCTACCGGGCATCGTCGCTTTCTGAATCATTAGAGAAACACCTCCTAGAGGGCTGTTGCCCTCACCACCATTTAGAATAATGGGTGTAAGTGAATACTGTCTGGCGATTTCCTCTTTCCATACAGTATTCAATTGCCAAAACCCGCAAGGACAAACCCATAGTCTGTCTCAACGGACCAGAAATAAAAAAGGCCTCCGAACATCTCCTGCGAGCGTAAGGTAGGCCCGACTGTTACGTGTGAGGCTTTCAATCTAACCGGTTAGCCTCTTCTTCGCAACCCCTTTTGACCACGTCCCCATTTTTTATCAAATCTAAAAATGGCTAATAACACAGACAGTCGTAAAACCTTCATGAAGAAAAAGAGAATTTTCCCTTACAAATTTCGATATATGTCCATTCATTGTCCACGTTTTGGGTCCATCATGATCCAAGGTTTCCTTGTTCAATAGAGCCAAATATGGTAAGGCCTACCCTTCCTCATTCAATTCCATTACTCCATGAATCCACTGAAATCAACCACCCTTGTCTTCAACATCTCCTGCGCCATGGCCTTTCTCTTTCTCCTTTGGGGCGCCATGGCCCCGAAACATTTAGCGAAAATAACCGGGACATTCCAAACAGCACTTCTTGATTCGTTTGGCTGGCTATATGTTCTGGCAGCAACAGGTTTTCTTGTTTGTGCATTCTGTCTGATCTTTTCTCGGTGGGGTGATATTCCGCTTGGTCCGGATGGAGCCAAGGCTGAATTTCCTCTCCACACCTGGTTTGCCATGCTGTTTTGTGCAGGCATGGGCATTGGGCTTGTATTCTGGGGAGTTGCCGAACCCACGTCCCATTTTCATGAACCGCCCATCGGCGAGGGAGAAACCCCGCAAGCGGCCCGCTTGGCACTGCAATATTCCTTTTTCCATTGGGGCCTTCATCCTTGGGGCATTTACACCATGGTGGGCATGGCCCTTGCCTATTTCCAATTTCGAAAAGGCACACCAGGACTGTTTAGCTCAGGTTGCCAGCCGGTTCTCGGCAGGCATGCCACTGGAGGGCTGGGAACCACCGTGGATGTCATCGCCGTCTTTGCCACGGTCTTCGGTGTGGCAACCTCACTGGGGTTTGGAGCGGTGCAAATCAGCGGTGGATTATCCTATGTTTTTGACATGCCGAATACCCTTACTACTCAATTAGCCGTTATCGCCATTGTGACCGTGCTTTTCATGCTCTCCGCTCAAACCGGACTCCAACGAGGCATCAAATACCTTAGTAATGTAAATATGATATTGGCGCTGTCTCTCCTGTTTTTCCTGCTATTTCTCGGGCCGACACACTTCATTATGACGGTGTTTCCCTCGACATTCGGAAACTACATCCAAAACCTTCCGACAATGAGCCTGAATCTGGCACCATTCCGAGATTCGACCTGGATTCACAACTGGACATTATTTTATTGGGCATGGTGGATCGCCTGGGCGCCATTTGTGGGCACCTTCATCGCGAGGATTTCAAAAGGGCGGACTGTGCGTCAATTCGTGTTGGGCGTATTGCTGGTTCCGTCACTCTTTTGTGCATTTTGGTTCACGGTTTTTGGCGGAACCGGTATTGCATTAGAACTGTTCCACGACACGCCCCTGAAAGCCATTATGGAAACGCAGGGCATCGAGGTCCTGCTATTTACGGTATTAGAGCAATATCCAATGGGCACGGTCATGTCGCTCATCGCCATTTTTTTGATTGGCACCTTTTTCATCACCTCAGCAGATTCGGCCACCTTCGTGCTAGGGTCACTCACCACCAACGGTAGCCTCAACCCACCCAACCGGATCAAATTCACCTGGGGAATTATTCAATCTCTGTCGGCGGCCATCCTCCTTTGGTCCGGCGGCCTCAAAGGCCTGCAAACCGGGGCTATCCTCGCCGCCTTTCCGTTTGTCTTTGTCATCATTATCCTCATCATCTCCCTTCTCAAATCCTTCAAGGAGGAAGCTAGGTAGGCTCGACACGCCAGGACATCATTTCTCAATGGTTGATTTGATCCAAAAAAATCGCTATTACTGCTAGTCTCTTCAACCCTATAAACATATACCTGTCACGGAATTATGAGAGAGGAATCAATGAAGTTAGATTCGCTTCCAAAAGAGTTTACACCTTACAAACAGTTAGAAATTGCCACGAACAAATTAATAGATGGTGTGGCATTAGTATCCGTAAATGGGTTTATTCCAGTTTTAATTGGAAAAGGTGAAACTCCGGAGATTTGGGTGACTATTCCTGCCGATCAACAAGGGAAAGAATGGCGCCCAATTGTGAGTAAAAACACGTCTTTGCTTGAGGTGATTACCGTCAATACCAAGGGAAAAGTAATCGGGGTCGCCATGGGCGACGACATCGTTCTGGAAGTCAAAGAAATCACAAGCGAGAGTGCGGAAATTACTCAATGTAACCTTCGGCCATTTGGGATAAATGTATTTTTAGAAGATGACTGTCTGAAAGTCATGACTAACCGGTATTCAGGTAACACCATAACCGGGGCAAAAATATTTATTGATGTTGGGAAAGGATAATCACCGCAAGGTTAATCTAGATGCCCACGAAGGACCGCACGTATTTTTATGGTCAAGGCTCAACGTGAGCCAAAATTTATTGATGGTGCTTTTGGATTGCTCCTGTGGTTAGGCGGAATCAAAGATCTGAAAGCGGCGCTATCCAGGCCCCCTTTCCCTTTTTGTCTTTGTCATCATCTTTCTCATGATCTCCCACTCCAGATCTTCCATGAAAAAACCCATAGTTTTCCAACCCTCATTTTGCACAATTTGGATTTGAAATTATTTCCATCCATGGTTTGCTGCCTTTCGCCTTGAGAACGTAGGGATTTTGCTTCCACAACAAAGGAGGTGCCCATCAGGACAAGGCAAAGCAATACTTCGCCTGTCTTGGCGAAACCCGCCAACACAAAAAATCTCGTTAGGCAGCACCTCATTAGATAGGACGAGGTGGGAACACAAATGCGATGAATTCTCCGGACAGCTCTTTTGTTCTGGCAAATCTCAAGATGGACTCCCAATCCACATGGGAACTCTGAAAGGCCAGAAACAGAAATTCTCAATAATCCAATATCTTCCCATGCTGGACTTGCACCATCTCCCCTTTAATTGACAGAATGACGCTAGAACCCATCCTTGAAGGGGCCAATGATTCCTACTTGACTCAAGTAAGCGGCTAAGTCTGAAAGGAGCAATCATGACTGAACCTGACACACCTCTCCCACATATCACCACAACCGAAACCTTGGTGAGATTTTATGTCCTCCTCTCCCAATACATCGATCGTTGCCTGGATGAGGCCACAAAACGTTCACTCCCGGAAGGAGAATTTCAAAAACATCTGGCCGAGACTCACACTCAGGTGACGGAGCTTCTTACGACCAACCGGGTGGTCAAAAACAAAGCGGAGACGGAATTTCAACGGATCACGACCCTCTGTGAACAATTTTTGAAAACCCCGAACGATCAGACCCTTAAAAGTAGTCTGCACCACGAGCATGACGTTCTGAGAATAAAAATGTTAGCGCTGAGCGACCTCCTAGCGGTGTTTCGATCGGTATAGCCTCTACCACCACCCGCCACAGACGACCTTTCTCCTGCCTCATTGACCGCCCAAAAAATCGTGTGGTAACGTCGATCTTCGGGTTTTCCCTAATGGTAGGGGGAACAGGTAAAATCCAAATTTCTCCACTTGGAACAGACATGGTCGACTCAGTCGCTGAACATATTTCTGCCCTGGATGACGAGGATTGGGGGGTGCGCGAAGACGCTGCGGTAGCCCTCGGACGTCTTGGCGATCCCCGCAGCGTTCAGCCTTTAATTCGGACGCTTCGCGACTCGGACCGGGCCGTGCGGGAGGCCGCAACTGCAGCCCTAAAAGCGCTTGGCGAACCGGCCATTCTCTCATTAGGGTTTTGCCTTCAGGATTTGAATCCGCAGGTTCAGGAATCGGCTGCGTGCATCCTGGCCGATATTGCAAACGAACAGGTATTAGATCCCTTGTTGTCCGCGGCATTAAATCCTAACTGGATTGTGCGCATGTCGGCAGCCAAAGGCCTGAGTCGCATTCAGAATTCCCAAGCCATTGATACGTTGATTTTGCTTCTTCAGGACAAAGTGCCAGCCGTGCGAGAGGAGGCGGGACGGGCCATACAGGCCATCGGCAATACCAGCATTCCAAAACTGTTGGAAAAATTAAAGGATCAGAATTGGAAAATCCGGTTGCGGGCGGTGGAAGCGTTAACCCTGTTGAAACCCCTGGAAGCGGTAGGACATCTGATGATTCTGGTTCTCGAAGATTCCGATACAGCCGTACGCCAGGACGCCGTGCGAGCACTCGGACAGATTGGCGATCCCCGTGCCATTCCTTTATTGCTCTCGTCCCTTGCCCTCGAAACGCCATCACTCAAATTGCCCTCGATTGAAGCACTTGGCCAGCTCAGATCCACCGAAGCTATTCCCATGTTAATCGCATTGGTCAACTCGCTACCTAAGGAAGCCTATGAAGATCGCATGGAAGGATGCACCGATCCCCAATATAAAGAAGATCTCCCTCCCCTGGAAGCCGCCATCAGGGCCCTGGGAAAAATTCGTGACCCACAGGCTATTCCCACCCTTATTCAAGCGCTGCAGAGTACGCTCCTACGGACAGAAGCCGCCGAGGCCCTCACGCAGTTTGGCCAAACAGCCGTAAATCCATTGTTACATCTCTTAAAAACGACCAAGAATGACAATCTCCGTCGTCATGTGTTGGAATCCCTTTCTCACCTTGGCTGGAGGCCGGGACAGATTCGCATCTAACTGAAAGACCTGACGATGCCGAAGGAAACATTCGAAACTATCATTTCTGAACTGGATCATGAGGAAGACTGGCGCCGAATGCGGGCCACCTCCACCTGCATGAAAGGTGGACCCAAGGCCGTCGAGGCCATCATTCATGCCATGGCGACGGGCTCTTCTCATTACAAGGTGGAAGCGGCAAAAATGTTAGCCCGCCTACGGGATCCCCGAGCCGGTCAGGCTCTCGCTCATGTCCTGAAGGATGAGGATGAACAGGTGAAACAGGCAGCCGTCGATGCCTTGGAGCATATGGCTGGCATTTTGGATGAAGCCACCGCATCTGCACTCTTAGAATATTTACGCGACGATACTCTCCAGGAAAAAGTCACGGCCCTACTTGGTGTGATTCCCACTTCTATCGGCCCTCTGTCGGAACGGCTCAAAGATCCCGATCCGGCCATCCGTCTCCGGGCCGCAGAGATTCTCGCCCACCTCCTTGATCCTCGATCGGCAAATGCGTTTGTTGATGCCATGTCCGACCCCGATCTTCGTGACCTGGCCACCGATACCTTGCGCAAATTGGGCGCCATTAGGGACCGTGTCGATCAAACGATGGACGACCTGCGGGCGGTGGACGAATCCGAGTTGAAAGAAGGTGTCCGGCAAGAAGCCGTTATTCAACTGCATCGTATTGGACGGCCAATTGTTGAAATTCTCATTGAATACCTGGAAGACGATGACTGGGTGGTTCGGGAAGCCGCCGCTGACACCCTTGGTAAAATTGGCGATATTCGCGCAGTGGAACCGCTCATGATCCGGCTCCGGTCTGACAAAGATACGGGGGTGAAAGAACATGCGCTGAAATCCCTTGGGCTCATCGGCGATCCACGGCCGGTAGAATTATTCATTGAAGCCATTCCCGTTCGCCCTCTTCGCATACTCGCTGTCGAAGCCCTGGAGAAAGTGAAAGATATCGAAGTCCTGAGGCCCCATATGGAATTATTTGCCCGATTAAAAACCGACCGGGACGGCTTGATTTCCTATAATTCCGGGGTCATCCTTGACAAACTCGAGGCTGCCACTGCACAAATGAACATGGCTGAAGAGACCTGGGCCGCAAAGGAATAAAGGAGTGATGACCCATGACGGAAGGTAACCACGTAGACCCCTTATTGTCGGCGCTTCGCGATGACAATGAAGCCCTTCGAAATCATGCCGCTTCTAGACTCGGAGAAGCCGGGTCAGAAGCAATTCCCAAGCTGATTAATATGTTTCTGGAAGACGATTGTGTGGTGCGTGAGGCAGCTACGAGTGCGTTGGTTCAAATTGGGGAACCAGCCGTTGATCCCCTGATCGAGGCGTTAAAAGATGATGAGGAATGGTCTGTTCGAGAACAGGCAGCCACCGCTCTCGGGAAACTCCGTGCCATTAAATCGGTGGACCCTTTGATACAAGCTCTCCGTCTTGACAAGGATGGAGGTGTGCGCACCGCTGCCATCTGGGCTTTAGAACGCATTGGGCATCCTGATGCCGTTCCCGCCTTGGTGGATGCTCTGATGGACGCAACTCTCCGTGAAGATGCCGCAAGAGTCTTAAAAAAATTGGGAGATTCCCGCGCAACTGATGCTCTGGTGGAGGGCTTACAGGCCTCAAACTGGATTGTGCGCCGGCACGCGGCAGAGGCGTTAGGGAAAATTGGCGATCCTCGCAGCTTAGATCCTTTAATTCATGCTCTGGCCGATGAGGACTGGTTGGTCCGTCGTAATGCCGCAGAATCCCTGGCTCGCTTCAAAGATAGTCGGGCCATCGATCCTTTGGTCCCCTTGCTCGAAGATGAAAATGAAATGGTCCGGGACACAGCCGAAGGTGCCCTGGCAAGCTTGGGATGGACACCCGGTTCTTCCCATTCATAGTATATTGCAATCAATGCTTTTTCCCTTTTTTTAACTCTCACGAAGGACACTGACACATTATGGCTAATGAAGCACCCGCAAAGCTCATTTCGATCGGGCCCAAGAGTGGCACGAAAAAGGATGGGTTTAATCTTGTGACCGAGAACGTCACCGCGATCAATCTTGAGACAAACCAAATTGAGGTCGAGCTCCTGGCGTACGATGGGAAGACCGTTCTTATGGATGTCAGTGAAGAGGCCGCCGAAGACCTCCAAAAGATCAAAATCGGTGACGGGGCGACACTTCGTGTCGTGGAAGAAGACGGCAAACGAATCGTCAAAAGTTTTCGCATCCGCTCCAAGGACCCCAATATTCAACGAGCCGATGCTGCGCTGCAGGATCTTACCGATACGCACTGGCTCAATCGCAAGCATGCCATTGAAGTCCTTGGAGAACTCCGGGTAGAAGCCGCCGTGAAACCGTTGGTGGAAATGCTCAGTGATGAAGTCGGTGATGTCCGGCAGCGTGCCTATGAGGCTTTGATCAAAATAGGAGCACCCTGTGTCCCTGATGTCATACCGCTTTTGGTCTCCGAAGATGATGACCTTCGACAATCGGCAACCGAAATTCTTCGAAAAATTGGAAAACCGGCAGTGGAGCCTTTGGCTCTGGCATTAGGCGAAGCTGATGAAAAGCTTCAAAAACGCATCATGAAGGTGTTGGACCGCATGGGCTATAAACGCAAATAGGGTCCCCGGCCAGGGTACACCCAAAGCCGACCATCCGCTCGCGTACAAAACACAAAAGGCAACTGGACTCGCCTTTGTCGCTAATCCTGCCTGTTCCCTGGACAGGCTTGCCAACGAAGTTAGGCTTCGAGCAAGGACCGTGTCTTAAGATCTCTTAGCTTTTTTGGGAAGGTTGGGTTCCCACGGTTTTTCGACCCACCGAAATATAATAAAATCCCTGCTCTTCCATCCGTTGCGGTTCATAGACATTGCGAAGATCGATAAAAATCCGGGAGTTCACCGCAGCCCGAACCCGGTCAAAATCCAAGCTTCTAAATTGGTTCCATTCCGTGACCAACACCACGGCATCCGCCCCTTCCATGGTGTGATAGGCATCCTGACAGGGGACCATGGTTGGCAACACCTTCATCGATATCTCCAAGGCCTCCGGATCGTAGGTCCGCACGATCCCGCCCGCTTTCATGATCTGCTCTGCAAGGAACAGGGCCGGCGAATCCCGAATATCGTCCGTGTTAGGTTTAAAGGCCAATCCGAGTATGGCAATGGTTTTCCCGCGTAACTCTCCGACGGCATCTCGTATTTTCTCCATCATCCGGACTCGCTGATCGTCGTTCACTCGTTTGGTGGCCTTGGCTATGGTCATTTCATAATCATTTTCGTTTCCGATATTGATCAGTGCGGCAGTATCTTTTCCAAAACACGACCCTCCATATCCTGGACCTGCATGCAGAAATTTCGACCCGATTCGTTTATCTAATCCCATCCCTTTGGCCACCATTTGCACATCGGCTCCAACCCGTTCGCAGAGGTTGGCCATTTCATTAATAAATGAGATTTTCGTGGCCAAAAACACATTCGAAGCGTATTTGATCATTTCAGCGGTTGGAATATCAGTGATCACAATAGGCGTTTCAAGAATATACAAGGGACGGTACAAATCTTTCATAATCGCCACCGATTCAGGACTGTCGGCTCCAATCACCACACGATTGGGCCGCATGAAATCTTCAATGGCCGATCCCTCCCGAAGAAATTCAGGATTCGAGACCACGCCAAAATTACAGGCCGATTCCTGATTCGCCTGAATAATCGATCGAATACGTTTGGCGGTTCCGACCGGCACGGTGGATTTGGTCACAACCACCTTATATCCTTTCATTCGGGTTCCCACATTTTTGGCCACTTCATCGATAAAAGACAGATCGGCAGACCCGTCCTCACGGGAAGGGGTTCCCACGGCAATAAAAATGACCAGGGCTTCATCGACGGCTTTGTGTAAATCGGTGGTAAATCGAAGACGGCCGGCCGTCAGATTTTTGGTCACAAGTTCGGAGAGGCCTGGCTCAAAAAATGGCACTTTGCCTTTTTCTAAAGCCGCAATTCGCTTGGCATCCGTGTCCATACATAGGACGTTCAAGCCAAATTCCGCAAAACAAGCCCCTGTGACCAATCCCACGTACCCCGTTCCTATCACGCTGACATACATGAAGTTATCCTCCTTGATCTCAATATGATATTCCCATTTTACTCGGTTAAAATCTTATTGCACTTAAAAAAGAACGAATTAGTATACCCTATTCAATGTTGCTTGACAGCCTCCAGGGTGCCAACTAGAATCAGTTCAAATTTCCAACAGAGCGGGAATAGCTCAGTGGTAGAGCATCGCCTTGCCAAGGCGAGGGTCGGGGGTTCAAATCCCCTTTCCCGCTCCAATTCAAGCGGGTTTTTTCAGCCTTATTACGGCTTCTACTTCCTCACCCTTCACTTGCCTGGTGGCTGAGGTTCAACCTTTATATTCATTCCGTCTAAGGGTTCCCAAAGACCTTCCTCTTTGGTCGGACCGGGAATTTTGACCAATATTTCTAAGTCCTCATTCAAATCTTTGAGAAAATCTTTCATTTGCCCGACTGTCATATATCATGCCTTTCTCTAAGGGTTGTTAATTTTTACCACCCTGTTGTCACTTCTATTCTTTCCTATTCTACCTTAAAGGATATGTAGGCCCTGACGGGTTTCATCACTGTATTTTTTTCTGTTTTCCGCACATAGAGCAGGAATTATTTCTTCCATTCAGTCGGTCACCAAAATCACCCACCACGGCGTGGATTCTTCATGCATCCGGGAAAACTGCCGTGCCGTAAAACTGCTGGGAACGCCATCCAACACTGCTCCACGTCGAATTTCCACATACCTGAACCGGCAAGACATCTGTCCATCTTCCTTTGTCGCACCTGCAAAAGGCATAAGATTTCGCAGATTGGCCATCTCGGATAAGTCTATTCTCTCCCCGACGGCCATGGTGGACAACTCCGCATATACTTCCCCAAAAATTTCCGGAAGGAGAGCTTTGGTAAAAATTTCATTGATTGGACGGAATCGATCATCAGCCAACAATTGGCTGAGCACCTCCCAAAAAACCTCATCATCAATAGCCGAAAGAATACTTACGCCACTTCGTTCGGCCATGAATCGTAACAGTGCCAGGGGCCCCAGTATGTCAAATTTCCAATCGGGGAAGGTTAAGGTGCGTCCCTGGTGAGAGACCTCTAAAACGGGTTCACCTTCATAGCGACTCTGATGATAATTTCCCCGGCTGGATTGAAGATGCGCATGGATAATTTCAGGAGCCAAGCGACTGGGTTCATAGGCAAAGGTGGGATTAGCCGGAGCATGGCAGGTACTGACGGTGTAACGAGACAACTTCCCTTTGCTCTTCGAAAATGTTTCCAGGCCCATGCCCCCACAAAATTTAAAGCGTAATTCTTCTGGCGGGAAGCTCTGTAAATATCGCTCACGATCCAGATTTTTGTGATAGACGCCGCCCACACGGGATCCCGGCATCAACCGATCAAACGCATGCAAGGTCAGCGGGGTACGTTGCGTCCGAAAATATGGGACATAGTGATCCACCAATTCCTGCTCAAAGGACAAATCTCCAGCTCCGACATCTAACAGGGAGGGTGTGGCCGTATGCCTTAGCGCGTCATAGGGATTTGAGGCATTCCGAATTATTTCCTCCCATTGAGCCCCGGACAGTTCTTCCGGATTTTTCTTACTTCCACCATCGACTAAGAGGCCCCATACCATGAGTGCACGCACTGCTTTGGAAGGGGGAAATCCGGTCAATTCTTTGAGGATCTTGTTCCCCTCTTTGTTTCCAATGGGTTTGGAGAATTGTTGCAGGGCATCGACTAATCGATCGCGAAGTGATGAATCAAGGGGGGCCTTTTGTATATGTTGAAGAAGGGCGGGCAGCATGGTCTGTAAGGTTTCAGGAACCATGCATTTCCTACTTGCCTCCCAGTGGTGCGGAGAGGATTCCCGACTGACCTTGATTCTCTCCCGAAATGCCGCCAACCCGAGTTTCTGATCATCCATGAGGTATCATCCCTTACTTGGAGCGTTGAAAAAGGCCGCAAGTAACATTCCCTGCCCTCGCCGAACCCCCTTCGCCAAAGTAGCTACGAAGGCTGAAAGCGGCTTTGTGTCTATGAGCCGAAGCGCTTCCACCCTCGCAGGGTCAGGGACACTTTAGCGGTGTGGCTCGACGCGAAAGCGCGCTGGTAGGGCGCCGCTTGGCCATATTCACCAGCTCCTCCCTGCGTCCTGTCCAGCCCGGTACTTGCGGCCTCTCCCTTCCAGAAGCCTCAGAACAGGACCAGACGAGCCTTCCTTCGTCCAAGCTCAGGACAAGCTTTGAACACTCCATGATTCCTTGCTTCCCCTGAGTCCCGGGCCCTCACATGTCAATGAAAAAGCCAAATATTTGAATAATTCAACCGCCCACTTCGGACAGTTACTTAAACCGATTCTTCACGCACCTTAGCCGCTCTGAATATTCTGAAACAACCGAATGGCTTCCGAAATATTGCCCAAAGGAGAGAACTATGCTACACCTTGCCTCGTTATGTTCACACCTTATTTTCAACCTGCGAAACAACACTTTCTCTCCCTACTTATGGGAATCATGGTGATGAGCGCCAACACCGGATGTGCCACGTCTCAAGTCAACCCGACATTTGAAGTCAACCACATCTACGATGTCTCCCAGCAGAAAGCCATCACATTCGACGATCTGCTCCCCCAACTATTATCCGCCGATGTGATTTATATCGGCGAAGAACATTATACCCCCTCACACCTTGAGGCAGCCCAGACAATCCTGAATGCCCTCCTTGCCCATGACCGGCACCCGGTGCTGGCCATGGAAATGTTTAGTTGGGATGGACAATCCGGGCTAGACCGGTACACCCAGGAATCCGAATTTACGACAGAACAACTGATAAAGGAATCACAATGGAACACGAATTGGGGTGGAGAGTTTTCAGATTATCAACCGTTGGTGACCTTTGCTAAATCGCATAACCTTAAAATTTTTGGTCTTAACCCGCCACGCCCCCTTGTTCGCTTGGTCGCCACAAAGGGATTAACCGAGGCCTTGCGAGACCCCGAAATGCGAAAGTGGCCAATTCAAGACATCGTGACCGATAATCCCGCATATGAGCAATTGATCTTTGAACAAATTGAAGCGTGCCATCCTGGCTTGCCAAAGCACGTGTACCGCCGAATTTTTGAAGCATCCATCTTCCGGGATGAGGGCATGGCTCAGATTATCGCCAATTACCTCAACACACGATCCCGGACTGACGAACCGCTGGTGAGCTACACAGGGGGCGGCCATATTCAGTATAAAATCCCTGTCCCTAAGCGAGTTGAACGAAAGCACCCCGGCGTCAAATCCATGACCATTTATCTCGAAGCATGGGATCCCTCCAAAAAACAGGAGGTTCGTTCGGAAATGCAAACCGGCATTGCCGATTTTCTCTGGCTTACCCCTTTGGGCCCCCAAGGCCTTCAGCCCCGTTGTGGCTAACTATTTAGATCACCAAATTTCCTGAAGAATGAAGGAGAACCAAGCACATGGGCGACCCAATTATTATTGCGCAACGAATTCCCTACGTCCTGGACATGGAACCGGGAACCTATTACTGGTGCCGATGTGGGCGATCAAAAACCCAGCCGTTTTGTGATGGGTCTCACACCGGAACCGAATTTTCCCCAATCGAATTGGAACTCAAAGAACCACAAAAGGTAGCTTGGTGTGGGTGCAAGCACAGCAAAAAATCCCCATTCTGCGACGGCACACATTCCAGACTGGAGTCGTAAACTATGACCCTCGGCTTTTTGAATTCAGCCAGATATTTTAGACAATCGCGTTGCCCCAGCTTCTCTCCTGCATGTAGCCCATAATATCGAGGTCTTCGCTTGCTACCCATAAGCAATACATCATCCAGAATTTATGTATTATAAACTAGCATAAAAAGTCTAATTATAATTTACTATTCAATGACTTGCATCACGGAAATAAAATTTACTACAATCCACGACGATTGTGGGTAGCAGATCTTGTGATTGGAATGCTATCCCAATTATAAAGTTGTGTAAGAAATTTTCAATGTCCGAAAGTGAGGATTTTCGTATGAGGCGGATTACTAGCTTTCTGAGTGCTTTTCTTGTGTTAGCCGCAAACCCAGCCTTTGCCAATGAACCAGGCGGAGGATATGAGGGGATTACGGCCATGTACTATGGAATGATCGGAATTATCCTGGCTTACGGGGTCTATGACATTTTCTTCAAAAAGTCATAACGCCGCCCGCATTCCCTAACACACCTAAAGAATTCCTCTTCTTACCCCTTCCCGCTCACGGGGAGGGGTGGCATTTACTCTTTGGCCGGAATATTCTGTCCAGTTTTGAGTAAAGGCTCCAATGTTTGGAAAACATTCTGAGCCACAATGGTATAGCCTTCTGCCGTAGGATGAACTCCATCCGCCTGGTTTAAGCCAGGTTGAGCAGCCACTCCTTCTAATAAAAATGGAACCAGTGGAAGACTCAATTCCTTGGCCAGCCGTTCATACATTTCAAAAAACTCCCCCGTATAGGCTTCGCCGTAATTTGGCGGAATGCGCATGCCCGCTAAAATGACCATCACCCCTGCATTCCGCAACCGTTCAATTATGCTACGAAGATTTGCATAGGTCTGTTCCAAAGGTAAGCCCCGGAGTCCATCATTGACTCCCAATTCTAATATGACAACCGTCGGCCGACTTTTTAAAATCCAATCTACCCGTCGCAATCCTCCCGCGGAGGTATCTCCGCTAACCCCGGCATTAACCACCTCATAGTAAAATCCACGTTCCTGTAAATGTTTTTCCAATTGAGCCGGATAGGACTCCTCCGATGACACGCCCAATCCAGCCGTTAAGCTATCACCAAAGGCAACGATTTTTGGAAGAGATTCGTTCTTTCGCACCAATGGCCCGGGTAAAGATGGTTCGTCCGGGAATTGGGCCTGAGAGTCTAACAAGTCGGGACTGCGATTCATGGACTCTGATAGACCGGGTGAAGGACTCTCCTCGGGGCCACACCCCAGGATTCCCAGACAGAAGAGCACGAGGACTGATAGGATGCATGTATGCATAATAGCTGGATAGAATCTCTTAACTCTATTATTCACCATTTGAACCCGTTTGTGTAATCAACGTGAATGTTCCTTCATCGTCTACATCCTCTTCCGCCTCTTTGACCGCCCAAACCCCAGCATCCCGGCTTCTCATTTCCGTCAATCATCTTGGAATGCAGCTTCAGGCGGGGAGTCATTCCGTCCAGATCTTACAGGACATTTCCTTCGAGGTCCTCACACATCAGGTGGTTGCTATTGTCGGACCGTCCGGAAGCGGAAAATCAACTCTCCTGGGATTGCTTGCAGGCCTCGACCGACCAACACAGGGGTCTATCCGCATTCATCAGACTGACATCACGACCTTAAGCGAGACTGAAATGGCGCACTTTCGACGCAAACACATTGGCTATGTGTTTCAAGCGTTTCATCTCATTCCCACTCTGACTGCACTGGAAAATGTGGCCCTCCCTTTAGAATTGCAAGGAATAACCACGGGCACAATACGAGCCAAAACACTTTTACAATCCGTCGGACTAGAACATCGTCTTCACCATTATCCCGTTCAACTCTCCGGTGGGGAACAGCAACGAGTGGCCTTGGCACGCGCCTTTATTGTCCGCCCTCCCCTCCTGCTTGCAGACGAACCCACCGGCAATCTGGATAGCTCAACCGGTGCAATGGTGATTGATCTGCTGTGGGAACTTCATCAACAACACGGCAGCACTCTCGTCTTAGTCACTCACGACATGTCATTGGCCGCTCGCGCACAACGTATCCTAACCTTGCGGGATGGAGCAATGGTGAATGAGGAGACGGCCCCTCCGCTGTTATCCTCCGGCTCAGAGGCATGATCCCCATTTCGGTCAAACTCGCCTGGCGGGAAATCCAGAGCGTCTGGTCTCGATTTCTATTTTTATTTCTCTGCATTGCACTTGGTGTCGGCGCCATTGTGGCCGTGGACCTGTTTGCCGTGAATGTCGCACAAGTCATTCTGGGGGATACCCGTGCTCTGTTAGGCGGTGATGTCGAGCTATCATGGCGGCGGGCAATTTCAGACAAGGGCCATAAAGTGCTGGACTCCCTCACCGACCGTGACATCGTTCTCTCACACGTGACCGAAATCGCCGCAATGGCGACGGTGAACAACCCTACCTCCCAAGCGGCCCTCCCGAAAATAGCTTCTCAATTGGTGGAACTCAAGGCCATAGATTCGGCCTATCCTCTCTATGGTCGGGTAGAAGCGGAACCTGATCTCCCGACAGCGCAACTGCTGGATCCGCTTCAATCCGGTTGTGGTCGCTCGCCGTGCTTTGGCGCACTTGTCCAGGAATCTTTGCTGATCCGGCTCAATCTGACCGTTGGCAGCGAGCTGCAGATTGGCCAAGGAAACTTCCTTATTACCGCCGTACTGAAAAAGGAACCCGACAAAATTGCCAATGGATTTAGTTTGGGCCCACGGGTCATGATTTCCCAGGACGCGCTCAAGGCCACCGCCTTGATCCAAATCGGAAGCCGAATTCAGGAACGATATCGTCTGTCCCTATCCAACTCCACCTCTCTTGAGCCTTTGATGGGTGAGTTACGCGGGCGCCTCAGCCAGGAAGGGGCCCGGGTCACCTCATTTCGCGATGCCCAGCCACGACTCCGCCGGTTCCTTGACCAATTAAATCTCTATCTTGGGCTTATCGGGTTTACGATCTTATTGGTCGGTGGGATCGGAGTGGCTTGCACGATTCAAGGCTTCCTCACACAAAAAATACCCATTATTGCCACGCTCAAAACCCTGGGAGCCGATTCTTCACAAATCATTCGCCTCTACCTCACACAAAGCCTCATCCTGGGAGGGATTGGCAGTCTTTTTGGGATCATAGTCGGCGTAGTCCTCCACCGAGGCTTACCGCTATTGCTTCAAGGCATTATTCCTGAAACCATGCCGATGAATCCCACTGTCGCTCCAATTCTTCGGGGGATGGTTCTTGGCATCCTCGCCACACTGGCCTTCTCACTCTGGCCTCTATTGGCCATCCGTCATGTCTCTCCGGCATTGGTGTATCGACAAGCCGTGAACCACTCCCAAACTATAGCCAACACCCAATCCAGACTAACCCGATGGCGGACCATCTTTAAGCATTGGTGGAATGACCGGGCACAGGTCGTGGTCGGCATCAGCATGATGGTGGGCGTGACCGGCCTGGCCATGTGGCAAGCCCACTCCCTGACCCTCGGTTTAGTTTTTTCCGTTGCATGTGCGGTGGCCGTTCTCCTCCTCATAGGAGGCACTGGAGTACTGTATAGCATTCTCCGGCATGTGCCGATTCCTCAACGGTATTTGTTGCGTCATGCGGTGAGAAATCTTCAACGGCCTGGAAACTTTACCAATGCCATGACGTTGGCCATTGGAATTGGTGTCATGCTTTTAACCACGCTAACCATTGTGCAACGGTCCTTACTTGATCTGATAGGAAACCAGATACCCTCTCAGGCTCCTTCATTTTTTTTCATAGACATCCAACCAGACCAACATTCCCAATTTGTGGATGTGCTACGACAACAATTCCCGGATTCACCGTATAAATTAGTTCCGGTCGTAAGGTCTCGTCTCACGGCCATCAACGGAAAACCCATTGATCCGGAAGAGCATAAGGGCAAACGAAACGGATGGTATTTCACCAGGGAATACGTCTTGACGACATCCCGGAATCTTCCAAAAGATAACGTCCTTACCGAGGGTCAATGGTGGGATCACACCAAGCAATCAGACGCGGATGGAGGGATGAAAACCCCCTCAGATTTCCCCTTGATCTCCGTGGAGGAAGACGCCGCAAAAAACCTGGGGCTCACCTTAGGGTCAACCCTGACGTTGGATATTCAAGGGGTGCCACTTGTCGCAAAAGTGGGCAGTCTTCGACAGGTGGATTGGGGAAGTTTTTCCATAAACTTTTTCATGATCCTTCAGCCGGGCTCTTTTGACGGTGCTCCGTTTACCTACATCGCCACAACCAGAGTGCCAACAACTCTCGAGGTCCCCTTACAGCAAGCCATCGTCGCCGTCCTGCCCAATGTAACAGCCATTAAAGTGGGAGATGTGCTGGAGAGTATTGGTCGAATCTTTCACCAATTGGCCCTGGGGATTCAAGCCTTGGCTCTTCTCTGTCTGGTCACCGGCGCCGTAGTCATGATTGCGGCGATTTCAATTAACCGGTACCGGCGTCTTCATGAATTGGCAATTGTGAAAGCCCTGGGAGCAAGTCGCGGGTTACTGGTATTTTCGCTGGGAGTAGAATTCGGTGTCATTGGAGCCTTTGCAGGCCTGGTTGGACTTGGATTGGGGTGTCTCCTCTCCTGGTCTCTCTTGTACTTCTTTTTTGACCTGACCTGGACCGTCGATCTCATCATATTGAGCACAGGCTTGCTTTTGACAATTTTGCTATGCCTCGCGACGGGCTTTCTCGGAACTTACCGGTTGCTGGGCTTCCCTCCCCTGTCCGTACTCCGTCAAGAATAAACCCAATTTAAAAGTTTGCGGTGTTCTTCTCCCAAAACCACACCTGTGTCTGATGCTAGGCCCACTCATAGGATAAACCTCTCATACAAGTTATCTATTCAGATACAGACTGTATGGTGTTGAATAACAATTTGTCCCACAACTGATGCCCTAATACCTCATCCTCTTAACTTTTTTTAAATATTTTTAAAACCCATTATAAAAATTTTGCTCTCCATTCATCAGTATTACAATGAGTTAGACGGATGAGACCCTTAAACTGATCTTTCGTTTTCTCTTTGGGTACATTCTTTGCTTTATTTACTTTGTAAAGTGGCAAACACAAAACATTTGAGGGAAGCCATGGAAATTATTTTAGCCATCTGTGTCACAGGCCTTGGAATCTTCGGAGGAATGCTTATTTTTTGGAATGGTCAGAACTCTGTAACTTCTAAGACACCTGGCACTTCCCTTACACGGTAGAGAGATGGCCAAAACAACACAGACCTGTGCGTACCCGACACTTGTTCATGAGCCATCTTTGAGTGATTTCACTAACGATGAACCAACCTTGAAGGGGCGTGTTCCATCAGGATGGTGGATTCAGTCATAGGGGAAAAAAGGAGATCTTGATGCCAAAAAACGTACTCATTATTGATGATGATGGTATGAGTCGCGGATTGCTCCGAATGGTCCTGGAATATGATGGATGCCAGTGCGTGGAAGCCGAAAACGGAGCCAAAGGGTTATCACTGCTTGAATCAAAATCATTTGACATTGTGATTCTGGATAATGCGATGCCCGTCATGACCGGCATGGATTTTTTGGACCGGTTACAACATATCCCACGCAAACCCGACATCCCCATCATTATGGTGACCGGTTTCCTCAACGCCGTCGTCCGCGAAAACGCCACCCGCTTAGGAGCCTATGCAATTATCGGTAAACCCTATGATTTTGGGGAATTACGGGCCATTGTCACTCAATTAAGTCCCTCAGCCTCCACGCAACCCCGTTCCTTCGTGGTGGCCAACATGTCCCAAACCTATAGTCCCCCTCCGGCCTGAGATAGGGATGAAGGAATCATTCCTCCCCAAAAAGCATACTCCGGGGCTATTGTCCAAATAACTGTTTCAGAACATCCGCTCCATCTTGTAAGAGTTGTTGTAATTCCTGTTCATCCCCCTGTAAGACTTTCTCAATCCTCCGCTCCACGTTCGTTTTGACCTGCTGCCCAAAGGATTGCGTATCAAAATGCAGTACCGGTTTCTGAACGGTTCCCATTACCGTAAAAGGCAGCACCAACCTTCCCTGATGCCAAGCAACTTTGGCCATCGGAAACCGCTGAATAATCCGCTCGCCGATTGTCCGTGAAACGACCAGATTGCCCTGTAGATTCAATGATTCATCAAAGGCGAGACTTCCCACCCCTGTCATTGAGAAATCTGGTGCCTCAACGGTCAATTGCCGAATCGCCAGTCCCTTGCCTTCCAGTTCCGCGTTGGCATCAATCAAGGAAAATTTCGTCGCACCGGTGGATTCCTCCAGAAGGTCCGGTAGCTGAAGGGCATCTTCAATCCCCTGCATGACATCAAATCCAATTAATTGCCCATCCCGGATCATCAATTGGACTGGTCCGGTCATCGTTGATCGCCCGGAGGGCGAGTGCGCCGCTCGCCCGAGGCTCCAATGCAATTCTCCTACACCGCTCAACCGGAGGGAGGAAGACCTTAAGGCCTCCATCAATGATTCAACCGCAAAATTCCTAAAGGTTCCCTGGACCGAGAGCAGGGGAAGAGCTGGGGTCCCATCCCATCTTCCATGCGCCTCAAGATTTCCCCTAAACGCTTGGGCCTTGAGGAACACCAGGTCCACCCTTCTCCCTTGGATCACCGTTTCAAAACGAATCTTCTCCAGTGAAAACGGGCGTCGCACGGAAAGCGCCCAGGGAAAATCAACTGAGGACACAGTAGGGGCCTCACCGGACAAAATCAGACGTCCAGGCGTCCCATGACCCGAAAGGTGAATCCTGGCCCCACCCGTTTGGAGATCAACGGTCAACGGATCAATCCTCACTCCTGTGGATGGTTTCGAGGGCCCATTGGGGATCAGAGATGCCATCAGATGAGCCTGAAGGTCTTTGACGAACACAGGTTTATCCAACGCGATATTCAGGGGCATGTCATCCGTCGATAGGTCTGGAATCTGCACGTCCAACTCAAGTCTTCCATCCATCACTTGGCCCTTTGCGGTTCCCTCTACACTACCTATCCTGCCCGCGAGATCGATCATCGGAAGATCAAAAGTGGATTGAAGGGGGCCAAATCGCCCGGTCATTTCCAAGGGGAGCTGATTGGGCATCACCACACCCTTCACATGCAGACTCGCCGTCTGGCCAAATTGGACTGAATCCGTAACCACATCCAGTTGCTCAAGGTAGTAGGAACGGAAGGGTTCTTGGGCACGATCCTCATACTGTAGGAATCCTCCACTCATAGATAACCGCTCCACTGCAAACACACCGAATAAGGGCTTGAGAGCATTGGCTGGATTCGAACCCGCCTTCTCAGGCGGATGGAGAGCCGGATCTTTTCCGACAGTGACCATATTTAACACCCCATCATGCCTGCGGATGACGTGGACTCTCGGATCATGAAGACGCACGTGTTCAACCTGAATATGCCGGCGCAACAGGGGAAGCCACTGAATCTCCACCTCAGCAAAAGGAATCGTGACAAACGCCTGAGGACTGAACGCCGGGTCATCCCCAATTGTCAGATCCCGCACCCGAAAACCCAGCTTAGGAAAAAGAGTGAAGCGGACATCCTGCACATCAACCGGACGATGGAGGGCCTGTTCCAGAACGGGTAAATACCGATCCCGGTACCGATTCAAATCCAGCAAAACCGGAAGAAGCAGGATGACCACAATCACCAGACCAATGAGGATAGCGAGACCAACCATGATATTACTCTTCACGAAGACATGCTCCCGTCATGAGGCAGAGGATTGGGTAGTTTACCATGTTCCATTTTTCTCCGTAGATAAACCATCCTAAGATATCGACACCTCAAGGACTATCAGGTATCTTCAAGGGCCAACAATCACACAAAGAGGATATTTTCCTGTGCCCACTGTGAGTGAACCGTCTTCCCCTCTTCCGATTCGTCATGTCGTGTTAGTCGACGCCTCAGGCTATATTTTCAGGGCCTTTCATGCCATCAAGATTTTGAACAGTCCGAATGGTACCCCCGTCAATGCCGTCTATGGATACATCACCATGCTGATGAAACTACTGGACGATATGAAACCCGATCATATTGCCGTCATCTTTGATTCCGCACGAAAAACCTTTCGAAACGATCTGGCTCCCAGCTACAAGGCCAATCGCAGCGAACCACCTGAGGAGTTGGTGCCTCAATTTTCTCTCGTCCGGGAGGCGACACGGGCTTTTAATTTTGATTGCATTGAACTGAACGGTTTCGAAGCCGACGATCTGATCGCTACCTACGCAAAACATGCCATGGAAGCGGGCGCGAATGTGACCATCGTGTCCTCGGACAAAGATCTTATGCAGTTAGTATCAGAACAGGTCAGTATGTTCGATCCCATCAAAAGCCGAAAGATCGGTCCCGAGCAAGTTCTGGAAAAATTCGGTGTGCCCCCTGAGAAAGTTGTCGACGTACAGTCATTGGCGGGAGACTCCACGGACAATGTGCCCGGGGTCCCGGGTATCGGCATCAAAACAGCCGCACAACTCATCCAGGAATATGGTGACCTGGACACCCTCCTTACGCGCGCCTCAGAAATCAAGCAGAACAAGCGACGGGAAAGCCTCATTGAACATGCCGATAAGGCCCGACTCTCCCGTGAATTAGTCCGGCTTCGTTCCGATGTCCCGCTGCCATTTCCGCTTGAACAATTGGAGCGACGCCAGCCCAATATGGATTTATTAGCTGCCTTCCTCAATGAACAGGGCTTCAAATCGATTCTGGCTCGCTTACAAAGCCGCGTGAAGGGTGAACAGGATCCCACTGTCACCCCTACTGCCACACCGGTCAACTCTGCACCAGCAGCGAAAGATCCCGAAACAAAGCCGCTGCCTACCAAAGCCCAGTACGAGTTAATTCAAACAGTGTCGGCCCTTCAAGGCTGGGTGGAGGAGGCGACTCGTCGCGGGATTGTGGCCGTCGACTGCGAAACCACGTCTCTGGATCAAACCAGAGCTGAATTGGTTGGGTTCTCACTGAGCCTGGAACCCGGCCAGGCCTGTTATGTACCTGTCGGTCATGTGGCCCCGGGATCCACGTCGCATCAGGATTTGCTCTCACACGATACGTCTGCTGCCTTGCCGGAAAGACCGGAACAAATTCCCCTCCAACAGGCGCTCGACATCCTTGGGCCACTGCTGACAGACCCCGGTGTGCTCAAGATCGGGCACAATATCAAATACGACATGGTTGTGTTTCGCCGGTATGGCCTCAACGTGTCTCCCGTGGACGATACCATGCTGCTCTCATACGTCTTAGAGGGAGGCATGCATGGCCATGGCATGGACGAACTAGCCGAACACTTTTTGGGCCATACAACGATCAAATTTAAGGACGTCACGGGTACCGGAAAGTCTCAAATCACGTTTGATCAGGTTCCCCTGGAAAAAGCGTTGGAATATGCCGCTGAAGATGCCGATGTGACCCTGCAGCTCCATCAGGTCCTCAAACCTCGTCTCATCAGCGAACACATGACCACCGTCTACGAAACGCTCGAGCGTCACCTCATTCCCGTGCTGGCCACCATGGAGAAAACAGGGATCAAAGTCGATGTGTCCCAACTCAAACAGGTCAGCCAGGAGTTTTCTCTCCGTCTCCGGGAATTGGAACAAGAGATCCATCGCCTGGCCGGAAAGACCTTTAATGTTGGTTCCCCCAAACAACTCGGCGAAGTGATGTTTGACGACCTCGCCTTGGGAGGGGGTCAAAAAGGCAAAGCCGGCAGCTATAGCACAGGAGTCGATGTCCTCGATTCCTTAGCGGCCCAAGGCCACGAACTCCCGTCACGTGTCTTGGAATGGCGGCATTTGGAAAAACTGCGCAGCACGTATGCCGATGCGCTCATCCGTCAAATCAATCCCGACACAAACCGGGTGCATACCTCCTACGCCATGGCGTCTGCCGCAACGGGAAGACTCTCATCCACAGACCCCAATCTCCAGAACATTCCTATTCGCACGGAAGAGGGCCGAAGAATCCGGCGCGCCTTTGTCGCGGAGCCTGGTTGGACACTGCTTTCGCTGGATTATTCACAGATTGAATTGCGTCTGCTCGCCCACGTCGCGGATATTCCCGTTCTCAAGAAAGCCTTTTGGGAAGGCCAGGATATTCATGCCCTCACCGCCAGCCAGGTCTTCGGCATCCCCTTGGAACAGATGGATCCTGGAATTCGACGAAAAGCCAAGGCCATCAATTTCGGCATTATTTATGGAATCAGCGCCTTCGGGTTGGCCCGCCAATTGAGTGTGGAGCCGGGCGAGGCCGCTGCTTACATCAAAACCTATTTTGAACAGTATCCCGGCATCCAGGATTACATGGAGCGCACCAAACAGTTTTGCCGGCAACACGGATACGTCCAGACATTGTTTGGACGTCGGTGCCATGTCCCTGGCATTCATGATAAAAATCCCGCCAGACGAAATTTCTCTGAGCGAGCGGCCATCAATGCCCCATTGCAAGGCACGGCGGCCGACATCCTGAAGCGCGCCATGATCCGCGTACCTGCAGCATTGGCACAGCATGGGCTAACCCCCAAGGCAAAAATGCTATTGACCGTCCACGATGAATTATTATTCGAGGTAGAAGAAGCCGCGGTCGAGCAAACCACTGCGGTCATTAAACAGGTGATGGAAGCCGCCACACTCCCTGCCCTACAATTGTCGATCCCGCTGACGGTCGAAGCAGGACATGGCCCATCCTGGGACAAAGCCCATTAAAAACCAAAAAGAGTCGTATAGGAGAAAGGACATTCATAAATAATGGAAATACCGACCTATGGTGAATTATTGAAACTTGTCTGGTTTCTGGTGTGGCGACACGTGGTGATTCTGATGTTTGTGAGTATGACGATCGGATGGGCGGTTCCTGTGATCTTCAATAGCACGATCCCTGAAGACTCTCAGTATATTTTAGAAATCTGCATTTATGGCGTGCTATTCTTCGGCATCACCCCGTTTATTTTGAAGACCCTGTTTCAAAAACAATTTCAAGGCTTTCAAGTCATCTTCCAACGCGAAACCGACTCACCACCACTTTCTTCATCCTAAAAATGGGATCGCACTGAATAGATGATTTCCTTCTCTTTCATCTGGGTCAATGATATGTCCGTTTCCCATAATCCGACGCCTGCAGTCTGGCCAAAGGGAGGGACGCTCTTATCCGCCTGCGGGCCTTGTTTGAGCAGAGCGAGTTGGCCCGCTCTCCCTAGATTCGCGTCCGTCCTATTGAATGAGGCAGACTGGGCGTCAATGTTTTTGGGTCCTTTTCCCGAAAGAAAAGGACCTCGGCTGCCGGGCCGAAACCCGGCATTATAGAAAAGCACGTTAACACGAGAATTGGTGGGATCAGTTCACCTGACAAAATTTGTTCATGGCCAAACACGAAAAGAGATATCCAATTCACATCACAAAACTATGAAACCAGAATCATAAATTATCTCTGATCCTAATTATTGCTCATCACACATTCTGAACCTTATATGAAAATCGCCACCTGGAACGTCAACTCGATTAAAGTCCGGATCCCCCACTTGATGGAATGGGTCAAACAGGCCAACCCGGACATTGTCCTGCTGCAAGAACTCAAAACCACTGAGGACCAGTTCCCCAGAATGGCCATCGAGGAGCTGGGCTATAATATGGCCATAGTCGGACAAAAAACCTACAATGGAGTCGCAATCCTCTCCAAAGCCCCGATCGAGATCGAACACACCTCACTGCCTGGCGCCCCTTCTGACGAACAAGCCCGCTACGTGGAGGCGGTGGTGGGAAACGTTCGAGTAGCTTCAATTTATTTACCCAATGGGAATCCGGTGGAAACCGAGAAGTTTGCATATAAACTTGCCTGGTTGGATCGACTGATTACGCATGCGCAATCGCTCTTAGCCCTGGAAGAAGCAGTGGTGTTAGGGGGAGACTTTAACGTATGCCCCACCGACCATGACGTCTATGATCCAAAAGGATTTGCCGACGACGCCCTCTGCCGTCCTGAATCCCGTGCCCGCTTTCGCGCCCTCTGCCACCTCGGATACACCGATGCCCTTCGAGCCATGCACCCCGAATTAGGTCTCTACACCTATTGGGATTACCAGGCCGGCCGATGGAACCGGGATGAAGGCCTACGCATCGACCATCTTCTGCTCTCTCCTCAAGCTGCCGATCGCTTGGTTGCTTCGGATGTGGATCGCGGGCCTCGCGGAATGGACAAACCTTCCGATCACACCCCCGTCTGGTGTGACCTGTCCCCCTCCTAAAAGAGGAGACATCGCCTGGGCATAGCCTGATCAATACAGATTGATCAACATTATCTTTGTTCTTTTCCAAACAATTTTCATCTTTCCTTCTAGCCCAGGTCATACCCGGTTAAAAAAAATTATCCAGACATATTAAAAAAATCCCACACTACCCGATTGGCAAATGAAGAAAAATCTTCTATTCTGTAACTCTTGGGAACTAACACCCAAAACCCTGAAATGTATATTTTCTGCTGAGAAATTCCTGCTCCATTCCGACGAGCATTCATCACGCATGGACTCCATTAAATTCGGGACCTCAGGGTGGCGGGCCATTGTGGCCGAGGACTTTACCGTCCGGAACATCCGTATAGTATGCCAGGGAATCGCTCAATTTCTCCGTCAACAGAAGCTGGGACAACAAGGCATCCTGATTGGCTACGACGCACGATTTTTAGGGGAGCATTTTGCCAAAGTGGCTGCAGAAGTCATGGCGGCCCATGGGATCCCTTGTCTGATTTGCGACCGCGACACGCCGATCCCGGCCATCTCTTACCACGTGGTCAGTCGCAAATTATCAGGAGCCATGAATATCTCAGCCAGCCATAATTCTCCTGAATGGAACGGGATCAAGTTTACGCCGGACTGGGGAGGATCAGCGCTGCCAGAAACCACTAAGGCCATTGAACTCCGCATCCTACCCCTGTTGCATGGGGAACACATCAAATGGCTCCCCTGGGAGCGGGCAACACACGATGGTATGGTGCGGCATTTCGATCCGCAACCCGAGTATTTGAAAGCTCTGGAATCGCTGGTGGATCGCGACCGCATCCGGAACGGCCGGATCCGGGTGATTTTTGATCCCCTCTATGGAACCTCCAGGCATTATCTGGACGAATTCCTCCGGCAAGCCGGTGCAAAAATGGCTGTCTTACACCATTGGCGAGATCCGTATTTTGGAGGATTTCGACCGGAACCGACCCACGAGACACTTCAGGATCTGAAAGAGACCGTTCGCCGCGAAGGGGCACACCTCGGCCTGGCGATCGACGGAGACGGAGGCCGGTTTGGCATCGTGGATGCCGACGGCACCTTCATTCAAGCCAACTACATCCTGGCCCTCTTGTCGGATTATCTCATTCGCAGTCGGCAATGGACCGGTGGAGTTGCCCGCTCGGTCGCCACCACCCATCTCATTGATGCCGTGGCGGCACACCATGGACTCACCGTGCATGAAACCCCGGTCGGATTCAAATACATCGGCGAATTGCTTGCGAAGGGAGAAGTGGTCTTTGGGGGGGAAGAGAGCGCCGGGATGTCCATCAAGGGCCACGTACCGGAAACAGATGGGATATTGGCCGGCGCGTTGGTTGCAGAGATGGTGGCCTTTACGGGACAGACCATTCAGGAGTTACTGAAAGACCTCTTTGACCGAGTAGGAGCTGCGTTCACGACACGACAAGATCTGCCGATGAGCGAACACCTCAAGACACAGGTCAAGCAGATATTTGAACATCCACCATCGGAGTTTGCGGGAGCAGAGGTCATCCATGTCAATAAACTGGATGGCTGCAAACTCATCCTGCCGGATGACTCCTGGTATCTTATTCGATTGTCCGGAACCGAATCCCTCGTCCGATGCTATGGCGAAGCCAAAACCCCTGAGCGCCTCGCCGAGATCATGAACGCCGGCAAAGAACTGCTCCTTTTTCCCGTTAGATAAGTCTTTAAAAATTTTTCAATTTTCCGTATTTTTTCTCTCAAATCGGCCATTTTCTCCTCATACCTTCTTGGTGATTTACGCCTAGATGAAGAACATAGCTCTCAAAGGCCCGATGTCCATCCAGGCTCGAGAGACAGTGGACGAATATAGGATAGCAACAGATAGCCGGATTTTTGGTGAAAATGCAATATATGTGAGGATTTAAACAATCTCGGAGCAGGATGGGAAGATGGAGAAGAGGTCATTCGGGGGTGGACAAAGGCCCACCCCCATGCCTCTCATTAAGCTTTAAGGTCAGACGGCGGTTAACGCCATGGCTTTTTCGATCCGTTTGGCTGTAGCTTTGGCATTGCGGGCCAACCGTTTTTCTTCAACTTTATCCAGTTCATGCTCTATGGCCTGAAAGGCTGAGCGAATGGCTTCTTCAAAGGTTTTTGATTCTTTTCTGGCGGTCACCGTTCGACGCCGGGGAAGCGTCACGACCACCAGCGCCTCCGCGTTATCAGCCCCTTTTTTATGATGGGCATTTTTCGTAAGAGTGACACGGGCATGAATGATGCGAATGGTATCCGTTTGCAACGCCTCAGTCCGTCTCTCTATTTCGGCTTTCCACCGAGGGGTCATGCCAACGTTTCGGCTCTCAATTTTTACATCCAGCGATTGTTCATCCATAGACACTCCTTCTTTGGCTGTTCGTTAAATCTGTGAAACATCCAACACCTTCCGGCCTGTTTTTCGGATGACGAAATCCTGAGTCAACCCTCCTTTTCTTTTGGTTTTCTACAGTGTAAAAATTTCTCTTTCTTCAGTCAAAGGCCTCATCACGAAATCTGTAATTTTTTTTCTCTGGGCAAGACTGATACAGTATATCAGGGTGGGTGGAATACGAAGGAGTTTCCACCCTCTTAGCTCAAAGGAGGGCTATCAGATGTCTATAAACGTACATGTCAACAGGAGAGATCTTATGAAAATCGGCTTGGCATTAGGGTTCGGAGTTCTCGCCAAAACTCTCGGCGTGGCATTGGCCGCTCCCACCCCCTCAACCGGGGGTTCGGATATCACCAAAATCACGAAAACGGATGAAGAGTGGAAGGCGCTGTTAACCCCCATGCAATACCGTGTTTTGCGGCATGAAGACACCGAGCCGCCCTTTACCAATGAATATCATCAAAGTAAGGCCAAAGGCACTTACCAATGCGCCGGGTGCGAGTTGCCACTTTTTTCTTCCGACACGAAATTCGACAGCGGAACCGGCTGGCCAAGTTTTTGGCAACCGATTTCAGAAAAAGTGGTCGAAACTCGAACCGACTGGAAGATCATTTATCCCCGGACGGAAGTCCATTGTGCCCGATGCGGTGGCCACCAGGGACACATTTTTGATGACGGCCCCCCGCCGACGGGATTACGCTATTGCATTAATTCCGCGGCGTTGAAATTTGTTCCGGCGTAGCAAAGCGCTGGTGCACCAACTGCTCGACTGCCGGAAAATGTCGTTCCGGAAGATTGCGAAAACGTTTTCGGCAGTCAGCCACCGCTTCTTCAGCAGACGTGTAGTGTCTGGAAGAAGGAAGCAGGTTTTTTGAATACTCGCGCAGCCTTCTCGCGACCAAGGGGGTCAAGGTTTTATCCCCGGCCAGCATCTGCGCCGCCGCTTCAATATTTCCATGATAGTCGACTAACGCCTGAAATCCGAGACCTTTCAATCGTTGAGTGACAGTGCTGCGATCCCACCCTAAAGCTTTAGCTGTCACCTGCATATCGAATCCATGACGGCGCAGGCATTCCAACACCATGTCATCCTCCAATCGTTCCAGTTCCACCCGACCCCCTTCACCCTTCAAGGACGGCATGACGGGGCTACTGAGATGCAAATCTGCTTCGGTTATGAGGGACCCGTTGGCCAACGCCACTGCCTGGGCCACGGTTTGTCGAAGTTCTCGAATGTTGCCCGGCCATCGATAGGCCATGATCCCATCCAATGCCCCTTGCGTGAACCTCAAATCCATTCGATTCTGTTGCCGGGAAAAATACTGCAGAAAGGATTGAGCCAATAGCAGGCAGTCTTCCTCCCCTCGTTCCCGCAGAGGAGGCAGAGTTAACACAATACTCCGTAATCGATAATATAAATCTTCCCGGTATCGGCCTGCCTCCACATCTTGTTGAAGATTGCAATTTGTCGCCGCGATAATTCGCACATCCACCTGAGTGAGCCGGCTTTCTCCAACCCGGTGAAATGACCCGTCCTCCAGAAACCGCAGTAATTTTGCTTGCAAATCGGATGGGAGTTCGCCGACTTCATCCAAAAAGAGCGTTCCCCCATTCGCCGTTTCAATATACCCCTCACGACCAACCGCGCCGGTAAAGGCCCCCTTCACATGGCCGAATAATTCTCCTTCAAATAACTCCGGCCGGATTGCGGCCATATTTACCGATACAAAAGGGCCACGATGCCGAGGACTCAACGCATGGGCCGCTCGAGCAAACACCTCTTTGCCCGTGCCTGTTTCTCCCAATAGTAGAATGGGACTCTGGGTCCCGGACGCTTTTTTTAAATCCTGAAAAACGCGAAGGACCGAAGGGGCACGGGTCAGAATATGAAACGACTCACATTCTTGAAGTAATGCCGGATTCTCGCGGGATTCGGGGTACCGATGCTCAGGATGCTGCATGGCCGGCACCTGCCGACGAAGATCCTCCAATTCAATCTGCAACCGGTCAATCTGTCGTCGGGTTTCTTCTACCTCGGCTTGGGAAAACTCTAATTGGCGGGACACCCCCCCTTGCTGAGTTTCTAAACCTTCAATAACCGTCGCCGACCGGTGGGCATGATCTTGTGCCACATGTAAGCGAGTTTCGAGTTCCCGGACATGCTGCTGTCTTTCTGCCAGTTCTGTTTCCAATTGCTGTAGCTGCTGTCGACCCTGAGCGATCCGCCGTTGAATAATCGACCGGGACAGGGACAACCGCCAAGCCAGCGATCCCCCTAAGGTCATTCCTAAAGCCAATCCTGTACTCAAGATCGGCCACACCCAACCACTGTGAAGTCCCCACAACAGAGCCAGCCCCGCAAGAAGAGTACCGGCTAAGCCCATCATCCCCAGGCGAGTTGGCGGAGTTTCCCAAAGAAGGAAACAGGCAAAGAACAGGCCTACACTCGCCGTTACAAGAAAAGCGACCCACGGAGGAGTCCTGGAAATCCATCCGTTTGTCAGTACCGCGTTGGCCAATAAGGCATGAAGAAATTCTACCGGCACCTCGGATTCCCACGGGGTTGAAAGAGTTGGTTGCTTCGACACAGGAGAAAAAAGGATCACCGCTTTTCCGCGAAACAATTTCGATAATTGATCACGATCTTTACTCTGAATGATGTTCCACACATCCGCAAAGGCATGCCTGGGAAAGGATGACGTTGCCCAATGTCCAATAAACCGAAATTGAGGGTCGTTGATCTTCGGTTTCATAGCTGTGTCCGTTTCCGATAACAACGAGGCCATTACGAGACCGATCGGAGGATGCGGCGATGAACCTGCAGAAAGGGGATGGGACTTCACACCCCTAAGCACCCCATCCGCATCAGACATCAAGGTCAGCGTCCCCAACGCGGTTGCCGCATCCGCCAAGGCGGGAGGAACCGAATCCGGGTAGACCACAGATCCGACTCGTTTGGTCACTTCAGCCAGTCGAACCAGTCCAGCCAACCCCCCACATTCCGAGGCCATCGGGGAGGACACATCAATTGAGGGTACGATGAGAGCAGCGCCGGCCTCATGAAGGGCCAGCAGTGTGGACTCCAACACGGAAAGATTCCATCGTCCTTCCCCACATAACGCAGGACTGGTGCTCTTCGTGACCGTCACCATGACCAGTGAAGGGTCGACAGGCCCAGGTGCCATGTGAGCCAGTTGCCAATCAGTTAACCATCGTTCTCCCTGGGGAACAAGTGAGGAGACGCTAAAAGCCAACACCGTGTTCACCAGTGAAAAGGCGAGGGCCAATGCCATGGTCTTGGTCTTGGAACTATTCGTCATTGAGGTCCTAATGGGAGTGTTGAATAATAATAATTTCCAAGGGCATATTGACCCACAGGCACGTTGCATATTAGAGGCCTCGGGGCTGTTCAAAAATGTTGCCCAACAAGGCCGCAGTCATTTTTGCGCGCAGAGCGTACTTCCAGTACGTGAGCACGGAAAAATGGCGAGAACGCCGCTGGCCGCTTTTTTCAACAGTCCCTAATCATGGAAAATTCAGGAATTTCTCAATCCCATACATGCAACCCGGCTCAGAATTACAACCCCGGCATGACGGTCTGGTCCGGACATCCATTTGCCGCCAATTGCCAGTCTGCTGAAAAACGTTCAGCCGATTCAGGAGCAACGGCTCGAACGACCTTACAGGAAAAGGGATTTCCTTCTTTCGCCGTTTGCAAGAAATAATTTCGGATCTGAGGATCTGCCGGAACCAACCGACCACGCTCTCCATTCACATACCAGGTATGGAGTGTATGCTGGGCAGACTGATCACCGGCCAAGGCCTGGTCGATCACCCATGCCACAACGGGTTCACTCGGCGTCAGGTGGTCCCAGGTGTCTTCATCATTGGTCACCTGAGTGGACACGCGATGGGGAGGAGCCAACCGGTGCAGATCTTCTCGAATAAGACCAAAGCCGTTTAACACCTCCTGCCGGTCACCGGGCGAAAAGAGGTGGCGATGAAGGCCGCGACGGAATTGTGAGAGCTGTTCTCTGGCGGTCTGCGTGAGCGAATCGGCCATCGTGGCCCGACTACTCCGAAACCACCATAACATCGCCAAGGGGATATTGCGATCCACGCCACTGCCATTGGCATACATCGAAGCCAACAGGCTTTGGGCTTCGCCCGATCCCCCTTCCGCCGCCAGACGGAGCGGCTCGACCGCTTCACCGGTCCGGTTCTGAGCACGAAGCACGACCCCCAAATGAAACCATGCTTCGACCAATTGAGGCTCAACCTCGACCGCTCGCTGCAAGGCGGCAACAGCTTGAGACAAGTTCCCCGCTTCAGCCTGAGCTTTGCCAATGGCAAAATGGAGGTGCGCCCAGGCCGGTTGCAATCGAGCAGCGGATTCCAGGGCGACCACGGCCTTTTCCCATTGTCGGGTCGCCAGAAGCGCCGAGCCCAACTGAGACCACCCCGGAGCCCATTCAGGACGTTGGTCAGTCACCACATCAAATTCAACCGCCGCCTCGTCGATTAGTCCCATGGCAGCCATGGCAACTCCCAGATTGTAATGGAGCCATACTCCATCTTTGGCAAAGGGATCCTGGCGTAATGTCTCTCGCCACAGCGAGGCGGCCTGCGCCCAATTTCCCTGACGACTCCACACAACACCAAGCAGCAATCTCGCTGAAGTCAATCGGGGATCGAGAGAAATGGCCCTTTCCAGTGAAGGAACACTGGCTGACTCGTCTCCTTTCGCAAACAACGCCACACCGATATTGTAATGCGCGGCTACAAGGTCAGGTTGAAGTACCAACGCCTGCCGGGAATGTTCGATCGCCTCTTGATAATTCCCCTCTTGCAAACGGAGTAATCCTAAATTGGCATGGACCTTGGGGAGTTCGGGTTCCAACGCCAGGGCACGCCTCCAGGCCTGCTCGGCCAGGATATTTTCATGTGATGCATAGTAGGCCAACCCCAAGGCTTCATAGGCATGCGCCCACTTAAACGCATCGTGAAGGGTCGCCTGAAAATGGGCCACAGCTTGCACAGGATCTCCTGCAGCCAAATACCCCAATCCCAACGCATAATGGGCTTCGAAAAAATCAGGCTGAAGACGAAGGGCCGCCCGCCATTGCGCCAGCGCTTGCGCAAGCCGACCATCTCGCACCAGGGAAATACCATAGTTATACGAAACCAGGGCTGACAGGTGATACCGCAAGGAGGCCATGTGAAAATCCAACCGTTCCGCTTGCGACCAGGCCGCAATGGCCCCGGTTAAATCCCCCGTTTTGGCCAGGGCCACCCCAAGGTTATGATAGGCCTCGGCATAGTCAGGCCGTTGACGAGCGGTCTCCCGAAACTCATCAATGGCCACATCCAGTTCATTCGTGAGAAAAAAATCAATCCCTAACTGCAAATGCGCTTCAGCAGAATCCTGAACAGGAGATGAATCCGCTTGGGAGGTGCCACTCAATTCCGCATAGGAAGAAGAAACGCCAAGAAACCCCTTCAAAAGGAAAAGTCCCACAATGGCAGCACAGACCATTAAACCGCCAGGTACCCGTCGATTTACCATCAAGACACTCTCAGGAAGCAGAGATTGGGACGGTTCCGAAAGACAGACGAAACCCTCATGAACACCAACTTCACTCTATTAAGAAATCAAGGAAAATGGAAGAGCGCACAGGGAGGATCAGGCCTTCACCGCCATCCCCTGAGAAAAATAGGCGAAAGGCTTCGGAACGCCGGGAAGATAAAAGTTTTCGAGTGCGGAAACTGTCCAACCCTGCGCCTGAATCATCTGAACCATTGGACGGTTTAAATGACAGCCATCGCCAAGGTGTTTCCACGCCGGCGTGAGACGATCCTGCCACAGGCGAACCGAACGATCCGGACTTTGCCCATGCTCTAAAAACAACAACCGTCCTCCAGGTCTCACGACCCGAAGCAATTCCTGCAGTGCCTTCGAAAGGTGAGGAACGCTGCATAAAGTCATCGTGCTCACAACCGTATCAAAGCAGGCAGACGGAAAGGGAAGCGCTTCACCCAAGGCCAAGGCCAGATGAACGGGAATCACCGCCTCCGTCTGAAGCGAGCGGGCCAACGGAATCATCCCGGGATTGGGATCAATCGCCGTCAAAGAATGGATCTGGGAAGGATAGTAAGAAAAATTGGCGCCGGTCCCAAACCCGATTTCCAAAACCAACCCTGACGCCTTTGCGACCAATGACTGCCGCAAGGGGATAAAACCCGCTTGCCCCATACTCCAATGGACCAGCCTCGGAAACACTCGTCGTGAATACCACCCGCCTTTCATAAATATTTGGCTCTATGATATTTATGGTAAAAGGAAAGACCATCTGAACAAAATCCCCTGCCTTTGTAAGGCAGGGCTAGGGCATATAGGTCATTTCTAATTTTTCTGAAGGAGGCCAAGGAATGGTTAGATGGCCACCGCCCTGGTGAATATTGTGACACTATCTCAAGAAGTATACGACGACGGCCAAAAAATTGCTTCCGCCACCGAAGAAACTCTTCCTGGAATTCTCAACAAAATCCTTGGTACTTACCTTGGGTGGCCACTAAAAATCCGGTCGGGATACTTGATCGATAAGGAAAAGAGTAGATCAGACATTTTTGCTTCGGTGATTTACGCCGCCCAAGCTGGCACAACGGCGGAAACACATGGCATTCACGCCGACAATGCGGCAGTTGTCATCGATGTCTACGAAAATTTGGATTCAGATAAGTTCCGTGACTCCTACGCACGCATAGCGAAGGCGAAAAGGCTGAAGAAAACTACCGCGCCTACCCTGAATGGGGTTGCCATCCAAACCACGACTTTGGGAATTATTTTCGCCCTGCGCTCAACAGTTCCTCTTGATTACATCGCTGAAGAGCTTGGCCGATTGAATACTTCAACTCCGAGTCAGGAGTGGCCGGATATGGTTGTAGTTGCAACGGTTGGAATAGTCAATTACGCGGTTCAATTTCCAGGCGAGTCCCTCAGCGGTCATCTCCTCCCTCCCGCACCTCGTGCCCGCGATGCCTATACCCCGCCTATGTATATTCTTATAATCGTGAGGCCTACGGGAGGCTATACATTCAATAGCATGTTAGGATTTCTAATTGGGCAACTTTTTTTCTTTTCACCAGGTGTACAGCTTCCGGATATGAAGCATGTTGTGGAAGGGGTGCCGAACCAAGCCATCACGTTTTCCGGATTTCAATACAACTTGAACGGCGATCTCGTGCCGGTTCCGCGGCAGTTCTATAACGATCGCTATCTGCCGCCGCTGCCCGTCAACATTGAAGACCACAGTGGCAATCTGCTATGCACCCTTCAATTTCTGCCATGGCAGGATGGCGGCACAATCCTGCTTAAAGGCAAACTTCCGTTGGAGGGTATCATGCCTTTTTTCACAGGCGTGGATATGCGGAGAGCCGGAAAAATAAAGCGGGATGACTATGAGATTGCGTACGTTCTTCCAATTAAAGAGGAAGATTTCAAAGCCATGTTGGTGAAGATTAGGGAACGTTCGAAAATGGTTGTGCAATTTCCACAACCCAAATGGACAATCCAGAAGGTTTCGAATGAAGGAACCAGTACACCATTTATCGCTCGTCTCTTCTTAGGGATTTTAAAGCTTAGGGATGTGATTATGTCAGGACCAGACGAGAGGAACAAATTTGATACCTTATACGATATAGTTCTGTCGTCCCTTCGGACCGCTCGTAAATCGACGCAGCGGATCACTGAACTGTGGCAAGAGCACTCCCGCATGGTCACTTCTGGCGAAATCGCACGACTACAGAACCAAATGATTCACATCGAGGAAAGCATTGACGAGGAATTGAGGAGAGAAGTTGAGATTTTTGTGATCGCTGCTGGCCGGACGATCAAAGAGGGGATGCAAAAATTTACCGCAGCGGCTCAGGTGGACATTGGATTCCTTTTCCAGAAGCAAGCCGCGTTTGAGGCCGGACTTGCCAACCTTGAAATAACAGATCCTACCTTGGCTGACTATCTTCAGCAAACCCGCAGGTGGTCCGAGCGTTTGCAAAATTGTCGAAATTCGATCGAGCACAAGGGCTGGATTTTGGGACGCGTAACATATTCACGCGAGGCTAATACAATCAAAGCCATCCAGCCAACTATCTCGGGACAATCAGTAACAGATTTTGTCTCATTTGCTTTCGACCGCGTGGCCTGCTTTGTCGAGGAACTGAGTGCTTTCTGCGTTCAACGGCAAGTTCCTGAGGGGGTTACAATTGCGGAAATTCCTCTTGCAGAGCGACCAGAAGAGGCCCCTGAGCGATTTCAGGTGACACTCGCGAGGGGAGGACTTCCTCCTTGGCAAATTGATTACCATGAGACTTTATTCGAGGAGACCTGAGATTCTGCAAGCATAAAAAAAAGCAGCAAATTTGGTAAAATTTATACGGTCTGGAACTTCGTTATGCCTAGAGAACACTTCCTTCAGGAACCCGCTGTTTTAATCTCGCACTATGTGGTGTGGCTGATGTGTGCAGTCAGTAATCGGAATTCGTAGAAGATAGAATATTGGTGCCGAAGGCGGGACTTGAACCCGCATGGGTTTCCCCACACGCCCCTCAAACGTGCGTGTCTGCCATTCCACCACTTCGGCACGAAGTAGGCAGATTATGAAACCTCTTGATGTCCTTGTCAACGCGTGAGGCGCGGGGTAGAATCCCGCCATTCTCATTAATTATTTGACCCCCCGGATTATAGCTCACCATGACCCGCTCGACCTCTTCGCCCGCACCCCTGACTCATTCTCAACACTGGATCGGTGCCTTTTTCGATGTGGATAACACGTTGATTCCCGGCGCGTCGATTGAAATCGGATTTTTCCGGTATCTCTGGCAAGACGGTGTCGTGGGTTGGCCGGAGGTATGGCACAGCCTGGGGTATGCCATTCGTCAAATGCCCCCCATTTCGTTCAACCCTCTGCGACGGAGGAAGCTGTATCTGATGGGGCATGATGTCTCCCTCATTGAACAGATGGCCAGCGAGTACGTGGAGTTATATGTTGTTCCACGGGTCTCAGCGAGGGCTTTGAATCGTTTATCCCGTCATCGGGATGCGGGACATGTCGTAGCCTTCGTCAGCGGATCACCTGAGTTCTTGGTGAAACCACTGGCTGAGGCACTTGGAGTCTCATTGGTATTTGGCGCGAGACCGGAATCCCAGAAAGGGCTCTATACGGGAAAGGTGTTTGCCCCGTTGCCCTATGGTGAGGGAAAGGGCCGGTATGTGGAGCGCCTGGCCACCCGTTACAATCTGGACTTGACGCGTAGCTATGCCTATGGCGATAGCCCTGGAGATTTCCACGCGCTCCAACTGGTTGGCCATCCCTTTGTGGTGAATCCGATTCGGGGCATGGCTCGTATTGCCCGCGAACGGGGTTGGCCGATTACACAATGGGCTTAGGAGTCGGCCATCCGGTATGAAATCAACCAGCTTGCTTACGCCAAACTGACCGTTTCTCCGGTCCTTTTCATCCAATAGCTCTCTTTTTGCACCATATGATCGAAAATATCACTCAACCTGATCCAACCTTGTGACGATTTCTCATCTCCGACAGCCACCTAGCGCACCCTTCACTGTCCCCTCCCCATCACCCCACTTTTTGAGTACAATGCTTCCTGTTGTGTGCTGGAGTTGAGAGCGTTTATGACCACTTTGCCTTCCTTAAAAATCACCGAAATCTTTCATAGCCTTCAAGGGGAATCCACTCGTGTGGGACAACCGTGCGTGTTTGTCCGGTTAACGGGTTGTCCGCTTCGTTGCACCTGGTGTGACACGGAATATGCCTTTTATGGTGGAAATACCATGCCGATTGAGACAATTCTGGCGCAGGTACAATCATATGATTGTCCGCTTGTCGAGGTGACCGGCGGTGAACCATTGCATCAACCTGGCTCTCTGGTATTGTTAACACAATTATGCGAGGCTGGATTTCAGGTGATGCTGGAAACCAGCGGGGCGTTTGATATTGCCAACGTGGATGAGCGGGTTTCGATTATTCTGGATGTGAAATGTCCGGGTAGTGGAATGACGGACCGGATGCGGTGGGACACCCTTAGGCATTTGTCCGGAAAAGACGAAGTGAAGTTTGTTTTGAAGGACCGGGCCGATTACGAGTGGGCGCGCGATATTGTAAAGCAGTATTCATTGGGAGACCGCTGTCCCGTCCATATGAGTCCGGTCTTTGGAGTCCTCCATCTTCAATCCCTGGCTGAATGGATTCTGGAAGATCGACTGCCTGTTCGTTTTCAACTCCAATTGCATAAAGTGATCTGGGATCCCCAAACCCGGGGCGTGTAACAACGCCACGGCAAGGGGATCTGTTTACGTTTGGGGCGATTTATTTATTGAGGAGGCGTATGAATATTCTAGTGAAGAGTGGTGAAGCCACCGCGACAACAACGGATGTGTTGGTGTGTTTGGAATATGAACAAGGGAAAACCTGGAGCAAAGCCGTCCAGCCGGTCGACCAGAAACTCGGTGGACAATTGAGCGCCCTGCGCAAAAGTGGAGAATTTTCCGGCAAGCCGAATAACACCGCCTTACTGCATATCGATGGGAAATTGCCAGCAAAACGTGTGCTTCTTGTCGGCCTTGGAACACGGGAGACGGTGACCTTGGAACGAATTCGTCAAGCGATGGGGACCGCTGCCAAACGCGCGCGCGCCGCCAAAGCCAAAGGGGTTGTTTGCGTGATGCCGGACGTGCCAAAGGGAACCGGCCCTCTGGATGACGTGGCTCAAGCCATGGTGGAAGGGGTAGTTCTTGGGCAATATCGGTTTAATGAGTACCGCACAGACCGTACGGACGACAACCACTCCTTGCAATCCTGCACCCTACTCACCACCTCCAACGCTCACCTGAATGAGGCCAAAGATGGGGCCAAACGTGGCCAAATCCTTGGGGAAGCGACCTGTTTCGTCCGGGATTTGTGCAACCACCCCGCAAACGTGATGACGCCTTCCAGAGTCGTCACCGAAGCCAAAAAAATCGCCAGGGAGGCCAAAGTCCGGCTCAAAGTCTTGGACCGCAAACAGCAGGAAAAACTCGGCATGGGCGGATTATTGGGGGTCTCTCGAGGCAGCATCGAACCGCCTCAATTCATCATTCTGGAATATATGGGCGGCGCTCGCACACAAAAACCCATTGTTTTTGTCGGCAAAACGGTAACATTTGATAGCGGCGGCATCTCCTTAAAACCATCGGAAAACATGGAACAGATGAAGGCCGACATGACCGGTGGGGCCGAAGTGTTAGCGACGATTCGAGCCGCCTCCCGGCTCAAGCTCCCGGTCAATGCGATCGGCCTCTTGCCTGTGACGGAAAACATGCCGGGAGGACGGGCAACTAAACCCGGCGATATCCTTACCATGCTCTCCGGAAAAACAGTGGAAGTCCAAAATACCGATGCGGAAGGTCGGTTGATTCTTGCTGACGGCTTGGCCTATGCCTCTCGGTTCAAACCCGCCTGCGTGATTGACATCGCCACACTGACCGGCGCGGCTGCTGTTGCCTTGGGACAGTTCGCGATTGGCATGCTGGGTAATGACGACCCCCTGAAAGCCGACATCAAAAAGGCCGGCAATCATGCCGGTGAACGGGTATGGGAAATGCCCCTGTGGGATGAATATTTTGAACAGCTAAAAAGTGACGTGGCGGACATGCGGAATATCGGTGGGCGCGGAGGCGGAATGATTACGGCGGCCATGTTTTTATCAAAATTCGTTGGGGACCATCCCTGGGTTCATTTGGACATTGCCAGCACCGATTGGGGTACAACAGAACGGCCGTATATTCCGAAAGGTCCGACAGGTATCGGGACCCGGTTGCTGATTCAGTATTTACTGAATCATGCCAATCGCTAAACAGCAACGCACAGCGATGTCTATCGCCGAACTCATAGGGCAACTGTGTATGATCGGGTTCGAAGGGACGGAGGTCACTCCGGACCTTCGAGCCTGGATGCAGGAATTCCGACCAGGAGGGATCATTCTCTTTTCCCGCAATTTGGTTGACCCTGTCCAAATCGCACACCTCACGAACGACCTCCAAGCCCTGGCCGGTGACATCCCACTGCTCATCGGCATCGATCAAGAAGGCGGGCGCGTCTCCCGCCTTCCTTCAGGCTTTACCATTTTTCCTCCTGCGACAACCGTCGCCCACTCGGGATCCACGGAACTGGCCTATCAGGCGGCAGCCGTGACCGCTAAGGAGTTACGCGCCGTAGGGATTAATATGAATATGGCACCGGTTTTGGACATCCATACGAATCCCTCCAATCCGATTATCGGAGATCGGGCGTTTGGGACCGAGCCGGAACAGGTGTGCCTCATGGGAGCGGCCACTCTCGCGGGACTGCACGATCATCGCGTATTGGCCTGTGGAAAACATTTTCCTGGTCATGGCGACACCAGTACCGATTCACATGTGGAACTGCCGGTGGTCCACGCCACACGGGAGCGGCTGGAGAGCGTGGAACTCAAACCTTTTCAATATGCCATTGCGCATGGCCTACAAGCCATCATGACGGCCCACGTCCACTATCCCGACCTAGACCCCATAAATCCCGCAACCCTCTCTGCCATGATATTGACAGATATCCTTCGGCAGCAGATGGGATTTTCCGGCGTCATCTTGAGCGACGACTTGGAGATGGGCGCCATTGTGAACCATTCGACAGTCGGCGAGGCCGCTGTGCACTCGTTACAAGCCGGAGTGGATATGTTATTAGTGTGCAAAACCCGCAGGCTTGCGACCGATACGATTAAAGCCGTCAGTCGTGCCGTTGAATCTCACGTATTGGATCAAAGCCGCCTTGAGACGAGTGTGGCCCGTATCGCCTCCGTCAAACAGCAATTTGTCTTCCCCTATCACCCAATCGACATTCCCTCCATCCCTCATACTGTCGGGATTTCTGCCCATCGCCATGTCTTAGCACAGATCCAAGGACAGTTTCGCACCCTGACCTGAATGCACAAAAAAGATAAGACGGATTCCCGGACGGGCTCCAATAAGCAGTGGGCGGTTCGTCTCGCTCTAGGCCCATGTTATGGATGCCGGCTCCTCTCATCTTCTTAGGTGTGAAAAAGAAGGGCCTGGCCCAATTCTGGACATTCCCTACAAAGATTTGGTTAGCTATCAATCTTGCTGCATAAATCGACACATCCAATCATCTATTTCTATTGCTGATGACAGAATTTCATGATTCATTTCGGGAGCAAGGAGCATGGTTATGGCATTAAAAAAAGGGGACATAATCGACGAACGCAAACGGTTTCCTGATTCTTGCGGACTGGTACTCAAGGTGATGAGCGGTGGCGAAGGGTTTGAAAAAATACGATGTTGCGGACATGACCTGACCCTGGAGGACGTGGTTCCCTCGTTTAATCAAGAGCGTGGCCGCCGAGCAGGAGCCTTGGCAGTCGGCATGCCACTTGATGAAAAAATTGTTGCCACTGATTCCTGTGGACTTCGCCTCATGGTAATGGCGGGCGGGGAGGGATTTCAGGAAGTCATCTGTTGTGGCCATTCGTTTGGTGCGAAAGCGATTCAGAGTCTAGAGTTTGGCCAGATGCGGGGAGAGGACACCAACCGAGAGCAATCCCCCAACACGCCACATCAAGGGACCGCATAAGAGGGCACATTCAACATGTTAGGGTGGACACCAGATTCAATTAAGCAATGGGTCCGATGGATGCAGTTCCTCGACCGGTGGGGCTACATCACCGCCTGCTTGAGTTTTCTTCTCGTGGGTATGCTGGTCTTCGGTTATAGTTGGGTAGCCTATGCTCAATCGATACAGACCGCGTTTTTGCCAGCGACCATCACTTTATTGAATGACCTGTTGTTCGTCATTATTCTTTTGGAATTGTTTCGCACGGTATTAGGCTTTCTACAAAACGACCGCATTCGACTGGAACCCTTCCTGCATGTGGGGATCATCGCTTCTGTCCGAAGAATTCTTACCGCTGGTGCTGAATTCTCGCACCAGGAATCTGTCCCTGAAGATATGTTTCGTCATTACCTCATGGATATGTCCCTGCATGTCATCGTAATTTTGGTCCTCATGATCGCACTATATCTTCACCGAAAATCCGAACTTCCGGTAGAACCTCTTCTCAACAAATAGCCCTTCCGAATTCCAGAGAAATTCTTTTTCTCATTTCTCTTCCCCCAAACATATATATTGCCAGAAATTCCTAATGAACTTCTTGGGCTCATATTGCATACCGCCGGGGGCTGTGGCAGTATAGCCTCCTTTTTAGACGACAATCTGTTCTGTTGGTATCATGGATTCTCTTCCTGAATTAGTCGGCACGGTCCATATTATTCTGGGCCCCTATCGAGGAAATCCGATTGCACTGTACATGTGCCAGGATGAGTCTACCTGCCGGATTTCTCCTCGTATCTACCCGTGGAATCAAACTGTTGGAACCGGAGAAACCCCTAATAAGGCCGCTGCAGACTTTGAAGCCAGGTGGAAAGAGACCGACCTAGCCGACGATATGTATACCGGCCCTCATTGGGAAGGTGGCATCAAACCGGAAAAGCCCAAACCCGTACCTGCTCCAAAACTTTCCACTCCTCCTGCAGCCAAGGAAGAGGCTGCACAAGAGACCAAACCCCCTCCACCTAAATCACCGGCCCAGCCGGATCCACCCCAACCAAGTCCCGAAGCCGAAGACGCGGCTAAGTAAAACTACCAGTCCTTTTATCCGTTTGAAAGTTCTCTTTCTTATGGATTTGGTGTGAACCAGGCCAAACTGTCCTGAACAGGCTATGTTCGGCTGTCGGCAAACTGCCTGGCGGATTGAATCAACGCCGAAAATAGACGTTTCTGAATCGCATCCTTCCGGTATAAAAACTCCGGATGCCATTGGACCCCAAGCCAGAATGGATGACGAGAGGCTTCAATCGCTTCAATGACTCCATCTGGAGCAATCCCGGTAACCTGAAAGGACGATGGAACAGATTTGATAGATTGATGGTGGGAGCTATTCACCGCAATACTTAACCGCTTTGCGATGCGCTGCAGTAGGCTGTTTGGTTCAATACTAACCAGATGGGCTGTTTTCGTTGCCGATTTGGTGGGTCGATGTTCAATTTTCGTCGCCAATTGAGAGGAAATGTCCTGCACCAGGGTTCCTCCCAAGGCCACGTTCATGGATTGCATCCCTCCGCAAATCCCCAGGGTCGGCACACCCTGACGAAAGGCCAGCTTGGATAATCCAAGCTCTAGTTGGGCGCGCTCTTCGCTCATTTGCTGAAAAGGATACCGCTGCTTCTCCCCATACAACTCAGGTGCTAAATCCGATCCGCTCCCGGTCACCAGAAGACCGTCCAGCCGTTGCATGAGATATTTCTGTTTTGCCAAACCACGGACCAGGGGAAGCACGATGGGCACTCCCCCGACGTCCTGAATTGCCTGAAGGTACCTGGCCCTCAAAAAATAGGTGGGCTCTTTCCCACCCATATCCTTCCGATTTCCAGGGTTAAAATCCGGTGTAATTCCAATGATAGGTTTGAGCATACCAGCCGATTCAACTCAAGCGGGTTTAATCTTTCGGTCTATAGCGCTTGATCCTCGTATGCGGAAACCCCGAGGAATCGAACAGGCTCATTCCCCTTCAGATGGTCAGGAGTGATGACATACGTGCCGTAGAAGCTCGGCTCCCATACGGCTTTTGCGGTTTCAAGGTCACCACCTGTCAATCCATAGGTAAACGTTCCCACAACCCCGCCCAAGATGGCATAGGCAAACTTCACAGGGAAATAAATCACGGTCAGCAGAGCACTCCCGATCCCAAGGGCCGCTTCATTGGTTGGGCTCGATAATTCTTGGTCGGCAGCCAAACTTACCCCTGTGGCACCCAGGCATACGATCAGGGAAAAAGCCAACAACACGCACACCCCTGTCAATTGTTTAAAAACACCTCCCCAAAAACCCTTGGATTGCCGCATAAGGAATACTCCTTCCTGTTTAATTTTTATGCAAAACTTCTCGTTAGTATTTTAAACCTGAATGATGCATTAGTCTTCTGTTTTTAAATCCGAAATGAGGGATTATAGCAAATTTGGTACCTTCATTGTGACGGGGGTCTCTCTTCGGTTTCAACCAGATCCAACTCGATAAAAATCTGCCTCTTGATTTCCTCGGCCTCACGCTCAACTACCTCATCAGTTTCAGCAATGAGAGCGTCCCCTGAAACTTGGATATTTTCCTGCTTGATTCCCTGCTGAATAAAGGCATGAAGCTTGTGAAAGCACAGCAACTGCACCAATAAATCATGGCTTTTTTCTCGATAGCTTCCCTGCTTTTCAACTGAAACGCCCCTCAGAACGACTTCCAACCATGACGAATGCTGAAGAATTCCTTCGAGCCTTTCTACTTGGTTCCTTTTCATTACCACCTCGACTTGTACCCCACCTTTCCAGCTGCGTTTTTTGACATTAAACACACAGTGTACAGAATCTGAGGCACCTTCAACGGCTTCAGGGCCGTAAAACAGCGTAATGCGAAAAAGGGGAATTTGGGGCGGTGAAAGTAATGACATCCGTGATCTACTCGTTTCTTTACAAAGGGCACAACAAAAAATGAAGAGTATGCAAAACTTGGCTTGGGCCTAGTGTTCCAAGCCTACCGCATTTAGGTTGACACTCGTCAATCTTGAAAGATAGAGTCTTTTAAGTCTTAAATTTTCACAGTCCTAAATGGAGAGGTTTTACCTATGTTCGGAACCATGGGGTTCTCTGAACTCATGATCATTCTGGTGATCATCCTGATTATTTTCGGGGCAGGTCGGCTCCCGCAAATCGGAGAAGGTGTGGGGAAAGCCTTAAAAGGCTTTAAAAAAGAAGTCGCCGATATACCCTCACCAGTGGACCCAAATGAGCCACTACCCAACACACTGACAGAGCCAGGACAGGCGCAATCCCAGTCAACTACCCCTGTGGGCACTCCGACCAATCAGCCATTTCAGCCTGGTCCTGAACAAACCCCGGGAACCACTGCGGCATTACTTTATAAGGGGGCAGGGCCTGAGGTAGTCCAACCTTCATCTCAACCTGTCGGGGCTTCCAGTCCTCCTCAAGCCACGACGACTCCTTCTCCCCCCCCACCGATGTCGATGGAAGATAGACAAGCGCAACCAGCCCCCATGGCTTCCAGGCAATATCCCGCTCTCCCGGCTGGCGCACAAGCGAAGCCCGTGCTGAAGCGACCTGCAGCTGTTGTGAATAAACAAGCTGTGGCCCGTGTCCAAGCTCAACAAGCCGCAATGAAAGCCCAAACTTCCCAGCAATCCGGATTAGCTCCCCGAGATATGCAATCTCTGGGAGAAGGTCTTGGAAGTGCCGTACGTACCTTCCGGGATGCCGCGGCAGATATTAAAAATTCGATCGATCCTCAAATGCGCACCATTCAAGCGGAACTGGAGTCGGCCGAAAAAGAGATGCAAGACTCCATTGAAGTAGCCAAAGAGCCTCTAACTCCCAAAGAACCCTCTGGATCTGCATAAGCCTTTCTTGCTCACGTTCTCTACCAATTCTGCTACCATTATTGGAGCAATGTGTTTCTTTGGACTCGTTGGTTGTGTCATTGAATCCCCACCTGAATCAGCTGAAACCGTCACCGCACGACTTATTCCACTTCTGACGGATACTCAGACTGATACTAGACGAACCGCAGCCTTATCACTTGGGAAAATTGGCGACCCTCAGGGCATTCCAGCCCTTGTTCTCGCCTTATCGGATCCAGATGATCAGGTTAGACAGTCAAGTGCTTGGGCCTTGGGAGCGATGGCCGATTCACTATCAGACCAAGCTTTAGTTGCATTAGTTCAGCACCTTACGGACCCTTCCGATTCAGTTAAACAGGCTGTGGTATTGGCCTTGGGTCGGACAGCCGTGCAGAAGGAATTAATACAAGTATTAACTGAAGCCTACGCTATTTCCACCATTGAAACTCAAAGAACCATAATCCAATCTCTTGCTCACTTTGATTTTCCATTTTCCTATTCCGTGTACCTTCAAGCTCTGGAAAGTCCGGATTCTCTCACTCGACAATCTGCAATTGCAGGGCTCGGTGAATTAGGCGACCCCCGGGGACTCCCGTTGTTACGCACCCATCTTCTCCAGGATCCAAGCGTGGGTGTCCGATCGGAAGCCGCATATCGTTTGGGCAAATTGGGAACCAGCGCGGATGTGCTGGCGCTGAAGCAAGCCATGGAAACAGACCCGACTCCCAATGTGCATTTTTGGGCCTCCTGGGCCCTTAACCAAATTGGTCAAAGTACTTAATCTCCGCGAATTTTCTTCGGCATCATAATTCACCTTCCGCGCTGATTTCCGTCCAACTACCACCCTAGATCAAAATTTTTCCATGTACTATGCGTTTGATTGAATACTCGAGATAAAATCATTACAATTCGCCTTCTTTTTCTCCATGAGAAAAAAAATGAAGAAAATAAAAATTGATATGACCGTAGGCCTTTTGGCAATTCTGACAAGCCTGAGTTGCGCTTCCGCACCGGTGAAATGGTTCAAGCCCGGTACCTCGCAGGCAACCTTTTCCAAGGATAAGTCTGATTGCGAAGAAGCCTTGTTTTCAACAGGAACCACTCAAAGGACCAAAGAAGTTTATTCCTTAGAAGGGTGTTTGGAGGCAAAGGGTTATACAGCCATCCCGCTTTCTTCTCAATAACGAAAAAACCAAAAATTGATTTTATAAAGATCCTGGGGAGGATAAATTCTGGAGCTTTCGTTATTAAGAAAACGGCTAGTTTCTTAGGGGGGTGGACAATGTGTCGTTCTGATCATTTAAAATGAGGGGAAATCGTTCATGTGTTAGGAATCGTTTGAACAAGCGAACGAGAACATGAAAAAAGTTCTTTTAGTGGATGATGATCTCAATGCTCGTGAGGCTCTTCGCTTAGTCCTGGAATCTCAGAAATTGGAATGTATTGAGGTTGGTAATGGATCAGAAGCCATCGCTTGGCTATCCAACAACCGGGCGGACCTGATTATCTCCGACAATCAAATGCCGGTTCTGGCAGGCCTGGATTTTATTGATCAAATCAAATTGCAAGCAAACGATCCCATCCAAATCCCCGTCATCTTACTTAGTGGGCATCTCGACGACCAGGATAAACAGCGTGCGCGTCAGGCAGGAGTCTTTGCTATCCTGGATAAACCCTGCAACTTTAGCCAATTCCTGTCCATGGTTCAGCTTGCATTGGACCAATAAGTCTTGTCTTAGTCCCCCTGGTCCTCTCCTTCAAGAGCGTTCCTCTCAAATCCTCCTATTAAAAACTCTTCCGTATCTCTAACTTTTCCTTCTATGTGCTCATCGGCTAATCCATTTGCGGTATTTCATCATTAACCCTTTTCTCGATATCTCTTCACTAGGGTGATGGATCTACTACCACCCTACAAAAATCCTTTCCCCATATTGGGAAGTGATCGACCGAAGATATCGAAAAAATTCTCGTTAAACTCTCGCTTTAACAAAAGGAGTGTTCTCATGCTGAAAATATTCGGAGGAATGATTATTGGTTCTCTCATGACCATGATGCTCTTTGGAGGGGTATCTGCTGCAGACAAAGTTCTGGCGAATGGGCAAACCTTATTTTTTGACCAGATCCACCGACCAGACACCACCACCACACTTCTACTACTGGTCTTTTTAAGTATTTTCCTTGCTTCTCTGACTCTATGGCCTGCCAAGCCTGTTTTGGACACAAAGAAGATTACCAAACAATTGCGCCGGCACTGTTAAAAATCAGAATTTTTCAATCCCAAGACAACAAAGCAGCCGTGAGAGAAACTACTTGAAGGGGAGCATAATGCGGACTGAGACAGTCAAGTCGACTACCAGACATTGATGCCGATAATACTATCATTTTGTGAGCCAACGGATCTGTATTGAAATACATCTGTTTCTCAATGGGTATTTCATTTGTTTTTCCAGTGAAACCTAAAAAGGGTGGCTGAATGGCCTCGACACGTTCATGCTTCAAAATCCTGAGCATGAATGGATCGGAAAAGGCTTTTGGGCAATAACGGTGTCGGAAACGATAACTGAAGGTGAACGTGACGCACGAATACCATTTCAGGGGTAAAACATTTATGACATTTTTCTGATTTTATCGTTTCTGCGCCGCCTCCACATAGAATATTTCAGAAGAGATACTGCCATGATTTATCTATTCCGGTTGGCCCCAAAAAGCGTTAATTTATATCCAAAAAGTCCGAAGCTGATGAATCCAAGATTTTCCAATAAATATATCCTACCCCATACTTCTCCATTAGTCTTCCAGAACATTTTGACGGAGGAGGACAAACAATCATAGGAAACTCCCTCTATTTAAATGAAAGATATCGTGGAACCTCAGAGCCGCGACAGTGAATTCCGAAATCACGAGCAGTCGCACATAGCATCACCCGGAGTCTGAACCAAATGGGGCGATTTTTTCTTTCCACGAAATCTGATGGAAAACTCGCCGTCGGAGGAGAAGTCAATATTGGCACCTACTTCTCTTGTCCCAGGTAATCCACAAGGCACATTACAAAAAGCTCAGCAAATCGGTGCGGCAGCCCTAGTACCAGTAGGTTCCTCATCCCAGGATCGGGCGGTGGCCTTGTCAGCCAATGCCTTTGAAGCAGCAGCCCGCCAGGAACTGCAACGAAAAACCAAACAATGTTTTTCCCTCTCATATTGATCTGTTCGTTTATAAGTACATTAGTTTAATCACTCGCTCTTAAAGCTGGGCATACCTTTCCACTCCCAAGAATCTCTTGCCCATCGTCTTCTCCACATTGAATAAACTCCTTCGCTCTCATAAAAACACCTTTCACAAGCCTATACTGAAAATTATGATCCCAATAAGCTCAGGGTACCATTACCAAGGAAGTTGGCAACGGACTTGCTCAATCGTATTTTCAATACAAAGCAGAGCCAGAATAGGGATATAAAAACACAACCAAGCACACCCAATTATATGGAAACGACATCAAACGTTGGCCACGGGCAATATCTCAAAATGATGGAGATGCGAAGACGTATGAACATTGTGGAAAAAATGAAACATGACTGGAACGAACGGGCTCAACACCATGCCAGATTTTGGATTGCCACCGAGGATTACCGCACAGAAGAGAAATTCGCTCAATCGGGAAATGACACTGCCCAGGCTCTGTTGGCAACCATTCCTGTTCCTCCCTTACCGTCGTGGAAAGTCCTGGACATCGGATGCGGCATTGGCAGAGTCCTTAAAGCCCTCGCCTCCCATTTTGATTATTTAGTTGGAGTCGATGTCTCCTCCGCAATGATTGCCCAGAGTAAACAATGGTTAGCCGACGATCCTCATGTTCACACGTATGAAACCTCTGGAGTGGATCTTCAAGAATTTCCTCACTCCTCCTTTGATCTGGTCTATTCCTATGTCACATTTCAGCATATGCCCCGTCCTGTATTTGAACGTTATCTGGGAGAAATCCATCGCGTCCTGACTCTTCATGGCTATCTGGCCTTTCAACTGCCCATAGGCCATTTTCATGATGTTCCTTTCGAGGACACCATTGGAATCCGGTCGTATTCCCATCAGGAAATTGAAGAAAGCCTTCGGCGGAACGGCTTAGACTTCCTTAAGTACCCATCATCCAGTTCCGAATTCTTAGAAATGTCTGATCCGCATAGTCACCGTTTCCGGTTGGCACAAAAGATCGGTCCAATAGGCCCCACTGTCTCAATGGACTGGGACGAATTGGAACAACCGCACTTTGTCTCTGAATTGGAAAACCATCTTTATGGCATTTATGCCGAAAATTGCGCATACTCCGGCGACTATCAGGAAGGAATTCAGACGCTGCAAACTATGATCAATAAGAATCCCGCAACTCTGGAAGGAAGATTACGGTTGGCAGCATTATTGATCGAGACGGGACAACTCCCACAAGCTTTGGTTACCATAAAAGAAATCATCACCATCCATCCTGGATATAAAGAAGGCCATCGAACGCTCAGGCAACTTCTCGAGAAATGTCCGAATCTACATCCTTCTAAGATTCCTTCTCTCTCCACAGCCAGCAAATACTCTCCTGCCCACACATCACGAAATACTCCTGCGTTAGCAAACAGGGAATATTCGACCACCTAAAGTCTGAATAAAATACACTATCCACCGGCCTCTATTCAGCCAACCCTAGGTTATCAACATGCATGTGTAAATTTTGGCTTTCTAATAGCCTTTCTTTTGTTATAATCATGTTCACGGGTCGTAAATCTAATCCTTTATCTTTCACTACCAAACTAGGAGGAAAGCATGGCAGAAAAACCATGGGTATTGGTGTCAACATTTTTTCTGGTCATGGGAATGTCGGGCGTTGCATTTGGGAATCCGCCAAACAATGGCCCTGGGTGCGGGTTAGGGAAACTCGCGTGGGAAGATTCCAGCCAAAAGGAAAGCATTGGTGGCCAGGTCTTGATGGCCACAACCAACGGCACTTTTGGGTCTCAAACATTTGGAATCAGTTCGGGCACTTCCGGATGCACCAATGATGGGAAAATTTTTGCCTCAGAAAAAGTGAATGTCTTCGCGGCTGTTAATTTTGACAATTTGGCTCAAGAAATGGCTCAAGGAGAAGGCGAACATCTCACGTCATTGGCCACACTAATGGGTATTCCTGTCGTCCAACAACCTGCGTTCTTTGCCATGACCCAAGAGAAATACACCACTCTCGTGCAGGAGGGTGAAACCTCTCCAAAGGCGGTGGTAAAAGCCATTCACGAAGCCATGGTCGACCATCCCGTTTTAGCTCAAGTCACGACATCGAAGTAAATTATTTCAGGCTCCGGCTGGTAAAGCCGGAGCCTCTCTTTTCATTACCTTCCTGACATGTGGTAAATATTCTTATTCTTTTTCTTGCGCTTCTGCTCCTTCCCTCTGAGCTCAAGGCGCAAGCGCCTCCTTCTCCCTATCTGCATGGACTTCTTCAACAAGCCATCACGGAGAAAATTCACCAGGACCGTTACTGGCATCTTTTACTCCATTACCGGAAAAATCCTTTTGGTGGCCATACCAGCGAAGTCGATGATCCGGGGTTTTTCCTCTCACCATATGGGAAAACCGATCCAGAAGCTGAATTACATGCCACACTGACACATTTTTTTTCTGAGACATTAGTTGGTCGCTCCAAACAGCCGGCACAATGTGCTTTTATTGCCCGGTATCATTGGCTGAAAGAAAAACTGCACTTTCACTCTAAGCTTCTTCCTCATCCATGTGAACGTTTTGTCAGTTGGCTTAGTGAATTGAATCCGGCCTCGATTACCTTTATTTTTCCTTCCGCCTATATGGATAACCCGGCCTCCATGTTCGGGCATTCATTTTTACGAGTGGATCAAAAAGGCCAAACTGCAGAAACGAATATTTTAGCGTATACGATTAACTATGCCGCGGAGGTCCCGCCGGATGCGGGGATTGAATTCGCATATAAAGGAATTTTTGGAGGATACAAGGGGTTCTTTTCGACCATTCCCTATTACATGAAGGTCAAAGAATACCGGGATCTTGAGAATAGAGACATCTGGGAATATCGATTGAATTTTTCACAGGAGCAATATCACAGGTTGCTCATGCATGCGTGGGAATTAGGGAATGCCTATTTCGACTATTACTTCTTTAAAGAAAATTGTGCGTACCACATTCTCTCACTCTTGGAAGTGGCCGATCCCAATCTCCACCTAACTGACCAATTTCACTTTGCGACGATTCCTGCCGATACCATTCGCCTTCTTACTCGACAGAAAGGATTGGTTCAAAAAATTTCTTATCGTCCCGCCCGTAGTACCCTCCTCAAGCGCAAAAGAGAAGCATTAACAAAAGAAGAAGCCAACCTGGTCCGAAATCTCGTTCAGGAACCTCAGACGATAAGCCAATTCGAATTTCTTCAATTACCACAAAACCGGAAAGTCTTCCTTCTGGATTTTGCTTCAGACGTCTTGCGCTATAAAGGGGTAACCGATCAAGAAAACGTTGAAGGCTATAAGGCCAAAAATCGATCTATTCTCGTGGCACGCAGTCACATTCCCATCCCATCTGTCCCCTTTCCGGTGGAACCATTTTCCCTTTCTCCCGAACAGGGACACCAAACGATCAGAGTCGGAGGTGGAGTCGGATGGCGAAACCATAAAATATTCGAAGAAATCAACTTCCGAGGCGCCTATCACGATCTCCTGGACCCAGACCCAGGATACACCCAGGATGCCCAAATAGAATTACTTGATTTGCGGCTGAGGCATTATCAGCCCCAAAACCAATTTCGAGTGGAACGATTCACCTTTGCCAATATTCTCTCCTTGGCTCCCATTGATTCGTTGTTTACTTCACCATCATGGAAAATCAATATCGGAATGAACACCGTCAAGACATCGACTTGTGACCTTTGTTCCAATGGGAATGCCAATGCAGGAATAGGTGGAGCCCTGGAAACTCAGGTATTTCAACGGGAAGTCTTTTTTCTTTTTGGGGAGATGGATGCCAACATCAGTGGCGGATACAAAGAAAATCACCGGGTGGGGGGAGGAGTATCCGGCGGCGTGATGGCCACCATCACTCCGAACTGGAAATGGCTCATGTCAGCAGGATATTTGTATTACCCCCTCGGAGATCGATCGCATGACCTCCCTATTTCTGTGGGTCAACGATGGACATTTGCCAAAAACTTCGCCGTACGCGCCACCTTCACCCACCATGAACATGACAATGAAGTTCTTGCTGTTTTTCACGGGTATTTCTAACTTTTCAAGAGACGAGGGAAGCCAAACCCTTACTTCTCAAACACTTTAACAAAAACATAAAACCCAAGACTAAAACAAAAAACCAACGCCCCCCAAAAAATATTCACTCCTGAAATTTAAGGAAAGGTCTTTCCAATGGTAATTTGCAGAGAAGTACTTGTATTCCCCAAATACAAACCACCTTTCAGTAATGATTAGTTGCATGCCTCCCAAAAACTGATATCCAGGAGCCGTTCCTGTTTCAAAACTTTTATCATTTCGACCGGGAATATCGGTATTTCTCAATATTCCATTTGAAAGCCCGCCTCCTATGCCCGCATACGGTCTGAACATGGCCCCTGGATATCGCACTATAAGATTGACCATCGATTGGTGGGTGATAAGGCTGCTCTCACCTTTTGTCGTCCCCAAACTAGTGACTATGGGGAAACGCATAGAATTATTATTTCCAAATGATTCCAATTCAAGGCCAAGATATCCACCGGCAAAATGGGGGAATAACCCTACCTTGAATCCCAAACCAGGACCTCCATTCACCTTCTCGCCTGAAACCACTCGCCCTTTAAACGAAACTCCCTTATTGAAGGGTTGTGAGCCCACACCATAGCCTGCCAGATAAATCTCAATGTCATCCAAAGCCTCCAGGCGACAGGGGAGTGAAATGGCCACAACCCAGGTAAGGAGCACCACAAATTTTATAGAAAAATACAATTCCCTCTCCAAGGAAGTCCTAAACAGAAAATATTTAGAGCGCCAAAAATAATATTCCAGGTACCCTTGCCTACAATGTCAAGACAATTTTCTGGGCAATGAAACTCGCCACTGGTATGCCCAGTCGTTTCGGCCATCAAAATCGTCTGACAAAATGAACAACCCCCCAAACGGCTTGTTGGAGGAAGATGTGGTTGGGACAGGGCGGAGGCAACGTTCAGCATTGACAATGACTACGACATAGAGCCCAAATGCCTTGGGGGTAATCCGGTATACATCCACTTAAAGCGTTCAGCCAATCCAAAAGTTTTGCCTTGGTAAATGGCGCGCATCTTTAAGAGTGTCGGGGACCAAGCTGTGTTTCGAGGAGAACTAACATTCAAAAAAGCTGTGGGACGGGATTCCTATGGCGATTAGGTGTGGTCAGTGGGGAGAGAATTGGCACGTTGTCCAACAGTTCTCCAAGAGCAAGGCAGACCGAGAGAGAAACTTCGTCAGTGAGATCTTGCTAGTATCCCGTGTTTTGGCCACGGGAACCTTATTAAAAAAAAGGCCTCTCCCCTTGAACTGGAAATTGCCTTTCTGACAATGGAGACCTGTATTTCATAATTTGAAAGACTGGCCTAAGCGGTTACAATCACAATTTGAGGGCCAAGGGTTTGGCATACTTTTCCACGAAAAAAAGGGGGATCGTCCTAAAGTATCTTAGGACAATCCCCCCAAAGAATTGAATTTACTAACCGATTACGAACCATGCACGATAGTACACCACTCACCCCAGATTCCAAGAATATTTTTTGCGGAATGATCAACGTAGGTAATCTGAGTTATTCCACCATTCGCCATGGCCTTTTCCTGACTAGCGTCACCTGTCGCAACCATTGCAAGAATTGATGTTGCACAGGCTGTCCCAGTTTTAGTTCCAGCAGGACCATCAGTAACTTGGTTGCCGAATTTGGCTTCAGTATAAGCCCATCCTGCAACGGGTGAGGCTACCCCCATACATCCGGACAAATTGAGTAAACAAAACCCTAAGAAACCAGCCATTAGCAAATTTTTCATTTCCTGCCTCCCATTAAAGTTATTGGATTGTAAACTTTATCCAAGATAATTGTTTTTATTTAAGTAGCGTATTCCCATATTAAAGTCAAGGAAGAATCCATATCCACTAGGATGCAATTACACCTGGATAGGTGCAAATCATCATGACTCGTGGAGGCGTTGACACGCAAAAACTCTCCATCTTGGAGAAGTGTCTAATATGGAGCGCTACTCATTCTTCGACGCAAAATACTCCCTTTTCATAAGACCAGATCGATTTATTCAAATGCCAGGAATTTGGAAATAGGCAGATACCCCTTTCCTCAGCCCACACTTTTTTGCTTAGATGAGGCAGGTGTACAAGACATTCTTTTTCCACCACTATGACCAATTCTAATTTTGAGTGTGCAAATGAGTTTAGAAGACGAATTTTGCGATATCATTAAAAAAGCACGCTTTGGCCAAGGGCTGGGTATTGAGACCCTGGCGGAATTGGCGAAAATGGAGCAGGCCGAGGTGGAGCACCTTGAGAAAGGCCATCGACTTCCGACCAAAGGCGAAATTCAAGGAATTAGCCAGGCCTTACACCTTCGTGTTGGCCCCCTAATAAGCCTGACTTTGGACGGATGGTTACCTCAGCCTCAACCGGAATGGACGACTGCACACGATCTTGTTGAGACCATCAAAGGCAACATTGGCGGGTATGAGGTCAAAGGCTATCTGTTAACGGATCCAGCCACCAAACAGGCCCTCATGATTGATACAGGGTACAATGCCAAGCAAATGCTTGCAAGCATCTCCCGGCGTGATTTGACCTTGATCGGGGTTTGCCTCACCCATGGGCACACGGACCATGCGGGAGGGCTGGAGGAGATTTTGTCTAGATGGCCGGTGCCAGTCTATCTAGGTAATGGAGATTTCGATCTGCTCCCATGGAGACCACCTGACGCCTCCATAAAAATACCAGCCGACCATCAGGTAATTGCCCTGGGAGAGATGACGGTTGAATGTTTGGCCACCCCAGGCCATACCCCTGGAGGATTTTGCTACCTGTTATCGCACAAAGGCCAAACCCTGTGTTTTGTGGGGGATACCCTCTTTTCCGGTTCGGTGGGGCGTTCCAACCCTTTTTCACTGTATCCACAGCATTTGCAATCAGTTCGCCATAGCCTGTTACACTTACCAAAAGACACCGCCTTGTTTCCTGGCCATGGTCCCTCCACAACAGTGACTGAGGAACAAGGGCACAATCCATTTGCCTGATATTGCATGTCAGACCATTTACTGGCTTGGCATTTAATAAGGATGTGTTAATGGATCACGAATCACCTGAACCTTCCACTCCTTCAGAGAATAAGCCAGCTCCCCCACCTTCTCTGCTTAATCCCATTGCCCCCACTGATCCACTGCCTCGGACCAACCCACCTGCTCCCCCGCCTCTAATCAGGCCTATCTCCACAAACGACATGCGTCAAGACCATACAACCCAAACATCCACCCGCAAATTAGATCATTGGCAGTCACTTGAACCTGAACTACTCGAAACTGGAGATGAGGTGGACGAATTCCCTCCTCCAACTCCCAGCGCCTTTTCTCGATGGGGACTTCCTATTTTACTCTTTGGGCTTACCGTATTCACCACACTCTGGGCAGGAGCATTTCAAGTCAACACGAAACCCGTCAATGGGGCATGGGATTTTTTAATGCGCTATCCTGGCTCCTTAGTCAATGGAATCCCCTTTGCGGCAACTCTTTTAGGTATCCTGGTCACCCATGAATTCGGGCATTACCTCCTCTCTCGCATTCATCGTGTGCCTGCGTCCTTACCGCTGTTCATCCCTGGTCCTCCACACTTCATCGGTACTTTTGGGGCCGTGATTCGCATGCGATCGGCCATTATGAATCGGCGGGCCCTTTTTGATATTGGCGTTGCGGGCCCCATTGCCGGTTTTATCGCAGCAGTTGTGGCTATTATAATCGGACTCTCCCTTTCACATATCGTTCCACGATCACAAACGTACGGCTTACAGTTGGGCGAACCACTCCTACTACAATGGTTTGGCTGGCTCATGTTTGGCCCGATTCCACCTACGCACGATATTGTACTCCATCCCATTGCCTTCGCCGCATGGTTCGGATTTTTCGTCACCGCAATTAATTTACTGCCTTTGGGTCAATTGGACGGAGGTCATGTAGCATTTGCAGTGTTAGGCCGTCGGCAACGCTCACTGGCCTTGGGAACGATTCCCATCCTTATTTATTTAGGACTCACGGGTTGGCCTGGCTGGATTCTCTGGGTCGGCCTGGCTAGCCTTGTCGGGATTGGCCACCCCCCGGTCATTGACCCTGACATCGTTTTGGGCAAACACCGCCGATGGGTGGCTTGGGTGGCCTTGGCTATTTTCATTGTGACTTTCGCCCCAGTGCCGTTTTCTGTTGGCTGACCGACATGTTAGCCTTGCCTATGCCCTGGTTGATCACGGAACATCATCCATTTGCTCCATCAGCGATTCCGTACTGGAACTCCCATCCCGACCACGAAAAGGAATCGTGATCTCATGAGTGATTATCAATCCCAATTACGCACCTACATTCAAGATCACCGCGCCAGCTTTGAAGACCTCCTGGGTCAAATGGTGGAAGTGCCATCAGTGAGTTCAGACCCTGAACATGCCCCCGATATGCACCGGATGGCGCAGTTGGCCGTTCAGTATCTGGAACAATTTGGGGCCAAGGCCTCTATTGTGAACACCAGTGGTTTCCCTAGCGTGTTCGGAGAATGGATGGCCGGGCGCCAATACCCCAGCCTGACCATTTACAATCATTTAGACGTCCAACCTGCTCAGGAACCGGAATGGCGGCAGCCTCCCTTTGCCTTTCATAAAGATGGGGATCGGTATTGTGGACGTGGAGCGACGGACGATAAAGGCCCGGCGTTAACCGCCCTCTTTGCTGCAAAATTTGCCAGAGAAGCCGGCATCCCCCTGAACATCCGGGTCCTTTGGGAATTGGAAGAAGAAATTGCCAGCCCGAATTTTTCAGAGGTCCTTCGGAACCGTAAAGCGGTCCCGGCGTCCGATTCAGTTCTGGTGTCTGATACGATTTGGGTAGCCAAGGATCGGCCGGCTCTCTCCTGTGGGCTTCGCGGTTTGTTAGTCGCCAAGTTGGTGCTTCGCACAGGGGAAACCGATATTCATTCCGGTCTCACGGGCGGCGGGGCCCGCAACCCCTTGGCCGAATTATGTGAAGCCGCCTATTCCTGCTTGGACGCGAAAACCGGCCGCGTGAAAATACCAGGATTCTACGATGATGTCGTCCCGCCCACCAGAACCGAACTGAAAAATTTTCTGGCATCAGGATTTCAGGTTCGGCTTTTTAAAGAAGCCTATCAATTGCGATCGCTGCGAACATCCGATCCTCAGGATTTACTCAAACGAATCTGGGCCTCTCCCACCTTTGAAGTGCATGGGTTAGCGGGTGGGCATATGGGCCCAGGCGTAAAAACCATTGTACCGGCCTGGGGTGAACTCAAAGTGAGTATGCGATTAGTTCCCAACCAACATCCCTCAAAAATTTTCCGACTCCTGAAAAAACACCTCCGTACTCGCAATCCTGATATTGAGGTGATTAATGATGGAGAACTGGAACCCTTTCGTGGAATTTCCGATGGCCCGTATGCGGAGGCATTACAAGAAGCGGTAGCCCAGGCCTTTGGACGCCGCCCGGTATTTGTACGGGAAGGTGGATCCATCGGGGCCATTGCAGTGTTACAACGTGCCTGGAAGGTTCCGATTCTGTTTATGGGTCTCAGTCTGCCTGAACATGGGTATCATGCACCGAATGAATATTTCGATTGGAGACAAGCTTCAGGGGGGATACAAGCCTTCGTCCATTACTTCGATCACTTGAGTCGGATGCGATTAGAAAAAACCAAAACCCGATCTAAGCCAATAACAGGCTAAGGTCCAGAAGAAGGAACCTGAGCTGAAGGGAGTTCTTGAAAATGCACGAGGGTTCGGATAAAGGCGAGAATATTGCGCCGTTCATCGGCCGACAACTGATGACTCCAGCCACTCATGGCTGTCCGGGGAACTCCCTCTGCAATAATCTCGAGGAGCTCTGCATCAGTTTTTGCTGAAATGGCTGCTGAAACTAAATTTCCTGGGCGAGGGGCTAACAGGGCTGCCCGTGGCCCATCCCCCCGTCCTTCCGCCCCATGACATTCCAAACAATGAATTCGATAGAGCTCTCGCCCCTGCTCCCCTCCTGGTTGCTCACCCACAGTCCCTAACGGATAGGACAAGCCTAACCCTGAAATAATCAGGCTGTTCAGTAGAACCAGGACACCCATCCATACCAGTCGATTCATGCCTTTAATTGTACTGCGTGAATGGCGTATCTTCAAAATTCGCCCATCAGGCAATATTTAGATGGGAATCCGTGGCAGTTGCAAAAACTCTTTACTGACTGCGCAACAATATCCGGAGCGGAATTCCCTCAAAACCATATTCCGTCCTGATGGAGTTTTCTAGATAACGGAGGTAAGAGGCTGGGACTTTAGGTGCGGATTTGACAAATAGGGCAAAGGTAGGCGGCTTGGTCGCCACCTGAGTAATAAATACGGATTTTTTTGGATTGCCTCTGACCAACGTCATGGGATTTTTTTCCAGGAGTTCCTGAACAAATAGATTCAGCTTACGGGTTTGAATGCGTTTGGAAAAATCGGCCACAACCTGATCAATTTTAGGAAAAAGCCGCGTGAGCGTTTCCGGTTGAATTGCGGCACCAAAGACAACCGGCACATAAGTAAAAAAGGGAAATCGCCGAGCTAATTCAAGATTGTAGGCGGGGTACGCTTCACGGTCCCCTTCCCGCATGTCCCATTTATTTACAAGAATAATACAACCTCGCCCTTGTTTACTGATTAAGCCAGCAATTTTCGTATCTTGTTCTGTGACTCCTTCCACCCCATCCAAAACCAGCACGGCAACATCAGATTGTCCCAACGCTCGAATGGCTCGCACGACACTATAGCCTTCAATCCCACGCTCGATCCGCCCTCTTCGCCGGAGACCTGCCGTATCTGTAAAGATATACTGTCGTCCATGAAGACTGACCATTGAATCAATCGGATCTCGTGTCGTTCCTGGAATATCACTGACAATGAGACGTCGTTCACCGAGAATGGCATTGACCAATGTCGATTTCCCTACATTGGGTCGGCCAACTACCGCGATTCGTGGGGTCTCTTGTTGGACCTCATTCTCCGTGGCATAAGGAAGATAGGGCAAAAGGGCTTCAAGTAGTTCATCCACCCCTAATCCTCCCTCAGCCGAAATAGGAAAAATCGTCTTTATCCCTAATTTGTAGAAATCGGCCAAGAGTGGTTCAGCCTGAGGAGTATCAATCTTGTTGATCGCCAGAAAAACCGGCTTTTTCACCGGTCGCAACAGCTTAACAAGATCGGCATCCAACGGAGACAACCCCACCCGACCATCCATGACAGCAATAATGAGATCCGCTTCTTCAATAGCCGCTTGGGTTTGAAATTTGATCTGCTCTACAATGACATCGTCGGTAGTCAGATCCAGTCCACCGGTGTCGACCAACGTGAATATCCGGTTCTGATAATCGCACTCTGCGGTGTTTCTATCCCGAGTGACTCCGGAAACATCATCGACAATTGCAGTACGGTGACCGACAATTCGATTGAACAGCGTGGATTTTCCTACATTTGGTCGTCCCACTAGGGCAACCAAAGGCTTGTAGACTTTGGGATCTGGGAGAACTTCGACAGGCAAGTCTGACGGACATGGTGGCGATTCAAGAGATGGTCTGATGCGAGAGCGAGGTGTGCGAGAACGGGAAAATCGAGTCATTGGACAGCATATTCGGCTAAGGGTGGTCAAACTGGTAGGAAAATTCGTTTTTGGACGTCAGGTCGTCTACCAGATCAACAAGACGATTAATCGAAAGAGCCCGTCAAGTGATAGCCTGGATAAAGCCCCCCAGTCAACTACCGTCGGATAGGGCTTCATTAAGGCATCCATGCGAATAATTTTTCAATCGGGTCACAACTATGACGGGTATGCGATAATGTTAGGTATTTTTTGTAATGCACCAGCCATCTGCACCGGTGAATTCAATTTTTGAAAAGGCTCAGAGATTGAGGCAGAGAAAAAGGCTGGGACAATCGATTAAAACAGTGAGTTACACATGGAGATGTTTCATCGCTGCTGCACAAAGAATAATAAATACTCCCATCCACAATGCTACACGCTGAAATGGAACCGGCTCTATGGCCATTTCTTCCAATTCCTCGCTTGTCTCACCTCCTGTAGGTTCATTTTTAAATATTATGGTGTACAGAAAAATGGTCAAAATTCCTAGCACCAACGCCAATTTTATGAAAAAGACTGTGAGGTATTTTGCATGATGGGCGACGTTTTCCCCCGACTGCATGACCATCCCCTCACTCACATAGTGGAGATTGACTCCTCCAGTGAAAAGGATGACCACCAAAAGAATCCCCACCACCCGTTTATATTGCCGATAGAAGGTTTCAGATATTGGTCGGATAAATTGTTTCGGGACAGCAGTTTTGAGACTGGGCGTCACAGCCATCACAAGAAAAGCCAGACCTCCAATCCACACCACGGCAGACAGAAGATGCAACCAATGCACCAGAATGGGAATTATCTGATTAAGGTCGGTGAGAACTCCGAGGAGGGATTCCATTAGAACTTAAACACAGGTTTTTCATTCCCGAACCGACGCTTCCGAAGTTCTTCCATTAATTCAATCGTCACAGTTGGAAGACCTTGTTCGGCGGCATGACGCTCGACGCCTTTTTTAACCATCGCCCGTAGAAAGTAGGGAATGCGACTGAGCCGTTCTTCCGCAGCAGCTTCCCATTCCACAGACGAGACTTCCGGAACATTGAAAGCCACTTTTATTTTCTCTCCCCCTTTGGGAGTGTATAGACACCATTCGTCCTCATCCATCGCATCCCCGTGGTCCACGTAGGGACGAGCACGACACCCTCCGCAAATTTCACTGTATTCGCAATCTCCGCATTTGCCCTTAAGGTGTGGATAACGAAAGGAATTGAAAACTTCCGAATTTTCCCATAAATCGACAAAACTGGTCTGGCGGATGTTTCCTGCGGACAAGGGCATATATGGGCAAGGCGTGAGGTCACCGTTGGGCGTCACCCGCGCATAGTTAGTCCCTGCCAGACATCCCCCTCCCATGTAGCCCTGGGCTTTGGTGATGGGAGAATTTGGGTCCTTTTCATAGGCCAGGCGTTTAAAATGTGGGGCACAACGTGCCCGAACCAACATGTCCTGGTATTTATCTTGGCTCTCCACCAAATAGCTCAAAACCTCTTCATATTGTGAAGGAGTGATGTCGGTGAGCTCTTCACCTCGTCCTGTGCACACCATGAAAAAGACATTCAGGACTTTAGCCCCCAAATCGTGTGACCAATCGATTACGGCTGGCAATTCTTTGTAGTTCATGGGCTGTGCACTGAAGTGTACTTGGAATTGAAGGCCATTTCGTTTGCAGGCCTCAATACCAGCCATAGCTCCTTCCCATGCACCAGGTAAACCTCTAAACGCATTGTGTGTTGCTGGATCCAGGGAATCAATACTAATTCCTACACCCATCACACCAATGTCTACCATGGCTTTCGCCATTTTGTCGTCAATCAGCATTCCATTCGTGCCGAATACGACCATAAATCGCTGTTCAACTGCATGACGAGCGATTTCAAGAATATCGGGACGGACCAACGGCTCTCCTCCGGTAATCACAAGAAGGCTACCGGCATTGACTTGGGCAATCTGATCAATAAGACGGAAACATTCCTCTGTCGTCAATTCATCATGCCCACCGCCCATTTTTGTCGTGGCATCCAGGTAACAATGTTCGCACTTGAGATTGCATCGCTTGGTTAAATTGAGAGCCACCAGGTAGGGCTTAAAATCATCCACAGTTCGGCCGTCTCCAGGCCCTCCTGAATCTGGACGGAAATTTTCAAACTTTGTTACTGCGCTGGATCCTAACGAGCTCAGCGTATTGAAGAATGAACTGATAACAGGCAGTGACTTACCCATTGTGGCCGGCTCCAGATTGAGCCTCAGACGGAGCCCCCGCGCCGGTTAACTTGGCCACGATGTCCTTGACATTTCCAGTTTTCATGGCTTCTTCCATGGTGGTTTTAGCTTGTTCAATGCCCTGGTTCGCTACATCCAGAGTTATAGTTGTGGTCCCAATTTTTTCAGCATGCTTAATGATTAACGCTTTAGTACAATCCCGCATAAATCCAGCAGGAGCTCTTTCCAATCGTTGGAGGGCATCCGGCTCCCACATATACGGGTCGGCTCCATTAGTGTCCCCAGCGTTTTCCTTATTAGATTCAGAGACCATAGTTGCCGTCTCCCCAGCCGTTTTATTGGCGAAAATTGGTGTGTAGTCTTCACTTGCCGCTTCCTGAATCATCGCGCCTGAATATTCCAAGGTAATCGTGGTCATTCCCAGTTTCCTGGCCGTTTTTTCGATTTTCGCTTTTGCACGTCGGCGTTGGAACCCAGCGGGAACGGCTCGAATTGCTTCACGAGCATCTTTCGTCCACTGCATGGGGATATCGTCATATGCCACTTGTGTTTCCAAGCCACCTTCAGCTTTGGCCGCCGCATCAAAAATAGATTTATCGACTTGTTTAAATTGCGCTCCATCCAAACCACAAACAGGACACATCACTGGATGGTCGCCTTTCCCAATATATCCACAGCCACCACAGACGTAATAGTCTCTCGACATTCGAGCCAGATACGATTTATTTCCTGCGCTCATTGGCTCAGGAGCCTCCGCCGGGATTTCCTCCACCACCTGGGACATCATACCGCTCAAGGTTGAGCCCATTAGGTCCTGCGCAACTTCATTGCCTGCCTGCATAGTATTCCGATCGACTCCGGCCGCATCGAGAGTACCACCGAGAGTTTTCATTGCGTCCATCGCACCCTTGGGTAAAATATCCCCAACCGCATCATCAATGACTGAATTACTGATGATGGTATGACCCTTTTCGATGGCATATCGATGTATCGCAGTCTTGGCCACTCCCCGCGCAAAGACCGGTATCTTTTCCATCCGTCTTAAGGCTTCTTCCGTCCAGGCAATTGTGTATTCGGCCTGTGTGTCTATCGGAGGAACAAACTTCTTATTGGATATTAATATATTACAGGGAGCTGAACGCAAAAGATTTTCGGCATTACTGCCAATATCCATATCATCATCGCTATGCACCCCAATCCGTCCAACGATAAGCAGCCATGGCTGCTCTTTTCGAACGTACTGAATGATTTTCTCAAACGCTTTGCCGTCAAGTAGAGTGGTCTTAATATCTTCGCCCTCATCCTGTGCGACATCGCGCGAGACATCAAGATGAGACTGGTAAATTTTCGCGAGTCCGCTGTCAATGACTTCCTCGTGAAGCTTTTCCTGCTCCTTAAATCGAAACACCTTCCCAGCCTCTTCATTCAAGACACCGGAAATACTGTGAAACGCCGCATAATGAAAATAGGGATCGAATGCGGATATCGCTTCTACCGGCTTATTGAGGGCCTTTCCCAGGGCAAGCGCGGTCTTCAGTCCGCCAAAGGAATAATGGCTCCCATCCACAGCTACTACTATTTTCCCACCGTTTATGGGTTTGGTGTCTTTTACAATGAACATGTCTGAATTACGAATCCGACGGATCACACGTTCTGTGTTGCTCCCGATCACAGAGTCCTTCACCGCACCAACTCCCAAGGCTCCCATAATGGTCAAGTCATACCCATTTTTTGTGATATCTTCCGCAATTGCTTTCCAATTTCGCCCCTCAAGTGAGCGTCGCTCTAAAGGAATGTTCGCTTCCGCGCATTTCTGGTCGACAAAATCCAAATATGAATCTGTAATTATCTGCAAGCCTCTGGTGATAAGGGAATCATGAATTTGGCGTTGGCGATCTAACTCTTTTTCATCGTGATATTCCTCAGGAAGACCTGCCTCCATTTGCTTAAACCGCTTATCATGCATCTTGGCCGCATATACATGGCTTCCCACAATTTTCGAACCGAAAATTTTCGCGAATTGCACTCCCAGTTCCACAGCCATATTCGAATGGTCTGAATTATCAACCGGGACATATATTGTTTTGTACATCAACAAGCCTCCTTAACAGATTTCCGCCATAGAAAAAGCGGCACCAGGCCCTCGTCTCAATCGCCGGGAAATTTTTATAAACAGATGTTTTTTCACATGAAATAAGAGCGGATCTTACCACTGGGAATTCTAGGTACGCAACCCAACGACGATTTCCACCTTGACATGAGTGAAATATAAAAAACCCTATATTTATCAAATGCGTGGAAAGACTCATACTAGCATTTACCCAGCCCAACAAATTCATGGAAAGCGCGTAAAAAACACTCCCCAATCATATGGTGCGGAGCCCTTAGGTTACACATGGCGAGTAGATGGGGCTTACAAACTTTCACAAACGAATCTATTAATATTCTGCTCTTGGTGAAAAGACGCAAGACTTAATTCTCCGAAAAACGAGCCTCGAATTGCCAAAGATGGCAACTAACGCTGCAACCTAACCATCTCCGTGAAATTATTACCGGCCTAGCGTCCGGCAAATCAATCGAAATGAGGAAAGCCATTCTTTAGTCCGTCTCACTTTTTGTATTTTTCTTATGAGAACTTTGCGTTATGGGAATTTTATGTTTTACTGACCTTTAGCGGAAAACAAAGAACGAAACCTGAGAAACCTCATTTTTTTCGGTTTTTGGAAGACCGAAATTGCGGATAGAGGTTTAATTGCGCTAAATTAAGTGTTTTGTGCTTTGCTTTATTCACCAACTGAGACCATATCGTTCTGGCATGTGGGCTCAAGCAATTGGTTAGGGGGAACTCTTGATGAGACAAACCAATTTTCTCTTTACTTCCGAATCGGTTACGGAAGGGCATCCGGATAAGATTGCCGATCAGATTTCCGACGGTATACTTGACGCAATCATTGCAAAAGACAAGAACTGCAGGGTGGCCTGTGAAACCATTCTGACTACAGGAATCGCCTTTGTGGCCGGAGAAATTTCCACCAGGGCGTATGTAGAAATTCCTGAGATTATTCGTGAGACAATTCGTGAGGTGGGATATACCGATGCGACATGGGGATTTGATTATAGTACCTGCTCGGTGTTGACCGCCATTCATAACCAATCGGGCGACATTGCCATGGGGGTGGATTCAGGTGGCGCTGGCGATCAAGGGCTAATGTTCGGCTATGCCTCGAATGAAACCCCAGAACTCATGCCAATGCCCATAATCCTGGCGCACCGGTTAACCAGAAAACTGGCGGAAGTTCGAAAAAAGAATATTCTGCCCTGGGTTCGGCCTGACGGAAAGTCACAAGTGACGGTCGAATATAAAAACGGGAAACCCATTCGCATTGACACCATCGTTCTTTCCACCCAACACAGCGATGCGGTCACCTCAAAGAAAATCGAAAAAGATGTGATGGAAAAAGTAATTATTCCCGTCATGCCTAAGAAATTTTTCAATCAAAAAAATATTAAATTTCACATTAATCCCACTGGACGATTTGTCACCGGAGGTCCTATGGGAGACACCGGACTAACTGGACGAAAAATCATCGTAGACACGTATGGCGGGGTTGGCAGTCACGGAGGTGGAGCTTTTTCCGGAAAAGATCCCAGTAAGGTAGACCGATCAGCCTCATACATGGCGCGATATATTGCTAAAAATGTCGTTGCCGCCCAATTGGCAGAAAAATGTGAAGTGCAATTGGCTTATGCCATCGGAGTTGCAGAACCAGTTTCTGTTTTGGTTGATACAAAAGGCACAGAAAAAGCGTCCGTTGAGCAGATCGAAAAGCTCATCATCAAACACTTTCCGTTGACTCCAAGAGGCATCATTGAGCATCTGAAGTTGCGCCGCCCGATTTACAAAAGAACGGCCGCATACGGACATTTTGGGCGAAACGAACCAGGATTCACCTGGGAAAAAACCGACATAGCGAATGCACTCAGAAAAGGGGCAGGCCTCTAATTTTTAAGCGCCTCCGCCATTCGAGTAAGGGGGATTTGAAGGCCCCCTTCTTATGTCCAGCATCTTCAATCACTCATCCTGAGAAGGGGAAGTAATTTCTATGAGCACTGCAACTATGACTAAAGCCGCCGCAACTGACTATAAAGTTGCAGATATCCGTCTGGCCGACTGGGGACGAAAAGAATTATGCATTGCCGAAACAGAAATGCCGGCATTGATGGCCCTTCGAGAGAAATATCATGACTCCCAACCATTAAAAGGGGCCAAAATTCTTGGCTGCATTCACATGACTATTCAGACCGGCGTGTTAATTGAAACGCTCATCGAACTGGGAGCTGAAGTTCGCTGGTCTTCCTGTAATATCTTTTCAACACAGGATCATGCTGCCGCTGCCATCGCCGCAAAGGGAATTCCTGTATTTGCCTGGAAGGGTGAAACAGAAGAAGAATATGAGTGGTGCCTGGAACAAACCATTTTAAAAGATGGCCAACCGTGGGATGCCAACATGGTTCTGGATGACGGTGGGGACTTGACGATGATGCTCCACCAAAAATATCCAGCCATGTTAAACCGTATTCATGGAATCACTGAAGAAACAACCACCGGGGTTCATCGCCTACAGGAAATGTTAAAAAATGGCACGCTAAAAGTTCCCGCCATTAATGTGAATGATTCAATTACCAAGTCAAAGAATGACAATAAGTATGGTTGCCGACACAGCTTGAATGACGCAATCAAACGCGCGACTGATCACCTCCTGTCAGGGAAAAAGGCCCTCGTGATTGGATATGGAGACGTCGGAAAGGGCTCGGCTCAATCACTCCGACAGGAAGGCATGATTGTCAAAATTTCAGAGATTGATCCCATCTGTGCCATGCAAGCCTGCATGGATGGTTATGAAGTGGTCTCTCCCTATAGAGGTGGGATCAATACAGGCAAGGTCGAAGACACCAACTACGACCTTCTCCAAAACACAGATATAGTCGTCACAGCTACCGGCAACTTGAATGTCTGCGATTCAGCCATTCTGCAATCCCTGAAATCTGGGGCGGTCGTTTGCAATATCGGGCACTTCGACAATGAAATCGATACTGCCTTTATGCGAACGAACTGGCAATGGGAAGAAGTAAAGCCGCAGGTGCATACAGTCTATCGTGACAAAGCCAGCAATGATCACCTCATTTTGCTGTCCGAAGGGCGCTTGGTGAATTTGGGAAATGGGACCGGGCATCCATCCCGAGTCATGGATGGTTCATTCGCCAATCAAGTCCTCGCTCAAATTTACCTCTACGAGCGGAAATTCGCCGACCAGAAAGGTGGACCAATTACAGTGCAGGTTTTACCGAAACATCTCGACGAAGAAGTGGCAGCCCATATGGTTCGAGGTTTTGGAGGGGTTATCACTAAACTCACCCAAACACAGGCTGACTATATTCACGTACCAGTCAACGGTCCGTTCAAAGAAGACAGCTACAAATACTAACATTTACCTTAGGGTAGTTTTTCTCAGTGACCTCTTCACCGAGCAGATAACAAATGATGATAATGTTTCTACAACATTGATTGCGAATTCAAAATAACCACGGACATTAGTATTGAGGGGGCCTTGGTTTTAGAGGGCCCCCTAGCTTTTTTCAGACAATCTGATATTCTATTCACATGAAAGATATCAAGGTTGAATGCTGCTATAGTATTGCCTCTTCCCAACTAAATTGGTACATTAAAAGCTCAACCCACTCTTTTACACGGGAAAATCGAGTCCCGTGTTAGTCGGTTTCAATAACCCACTTTCGTATATGTAAAAGAGATTTCAATCCTAAGGTTTTATTTCACTAACAAATCCCTCACCGTTGAGTTTTCCCTTCAGTATGGGAAAAATCATCTGTGGTGATTGGAGATATAAGAGGACTTAGTCAGCTATGTCACGAACGTTAGATCCCTCCTTAGCCGGAACTCCTCAACGCGATTACCCCACAATGATTCTGTTTGGGTCAATTGTGTTGACCACAATCGTCGGTCTCCCATTGTATGCATATTTTTACGATTTTTCCTGGGTAGATTGGACCATGTTTATTGTCCTTTACCTATTTACAGGATTAGGTATTACGGTGGGCTATCACCGGTTAATTACCCATCGGAGCTTTAAGTGCCCGAACTGGATTAAAGCCACCTTCTTAATCGCAGGCGGTATGGCATTAGAAAACTCAGCGTTAAAATGGGCTAGCGACCATATTAGGCACCATGCCCGGTGCGACCAGAAAGAAGACCCCTATAACGCCACACTGGGCTTTTGGCACAGTCATTGCGGCTGGATTTTCTGGAAGGATCCCAATCGTGACCCCAAATATGCCACACGCCTTCTGCAGGATCCTCTGATATTGTGGCAGGACAAATATTATCTTCCCATTCTTTTGTCTGGACTTGTGCTGCCATTCGTCGTAGGATTTTTATACAATGGGTGGATTGGAGCTATAGGGTGCTTCCTCCTGGCTGGGCTCGCACGTACCTTCTTTGTCCTAAATTCAACATTCTTCATTAATTCTATTTGCCATATCTGGGGTGATCAACCCCATGGAACATCTGATTCGAGCCGAGATAGTTGGTGGATATCATTACTTACATTTGGAGAGGGATATCACAACTATCATCATATGTATCAAAGTGACTATCGAAATGGAGTTCGCTGGTATAATTTTGATCCATCCAAGTGGCTTATCTGGACGTTAAGCAAATTTGGCCTGGCCTATGATCTTCGTCGCCAGGCTCCTAACCAGCCGTAACGACATTTAGCATTTAGAGGCTCCTCCGGACTGGATTGGAATCTCGGACGGAGCCTCCTCTCCTGCTTTTTTGTTATCCGGCCAATCTCTCACACATCTCATTATTGCGCACCTAAGAAGTCGTGTGATAAATTCGCCTGCATTCACGCGGGTTTTTGACAATATGATTACAAGTGAACTTCAAAAAAATACGGGTAGATTTCTGATGAATACCTATACCCGCCTACCCATTTCCCTTGTTCGAGGAAACGGATGCCTGGTGTATGATGCAGAAGGACGGGAATATCTCGATTGTCTCGCGGGGATTGCCGTCAATATCCTAGGCCATGCCCAGCCTGATCTTGTGGAGACCATCACGCGACAAGCCCGGCAACTCATTCATACCTCCAACCTGTTTTATACCGAACCCCAAACCAGACTGGCCCAAAAGCTCGTCGAACTGTCCTTTGCGGACAAAGTGTTCTTTTGTAATAGCGGAACAGAGGCCAACGAGGCCGCGATAAAGTTAGCCAGGAGGTATGCACACAACACCTTTGGTCCGGATCGGTTTGAAATTTTGACCATGGTGAATTCCTTTCATGGACGAACATTGGCGAGTCTCACTGCAACCGGGCAGCCAAAATTACAAGAAGGATTTGGACCGCTTGTTCCTGGCTTTCGATACGTTCCATTCAATGATCTGGAAGCCTTAAAAGCCAATATTACTCCCCAAACGGCAGCTGTGCTGTTAGAACCCATTCAGGCTGAAGGTGGGATCATAGTTCCCCATCCCTCCTATCTGAAGGGACTTCGAGGGCTCTGCACAGAAAAACAGATCCTTCTAATTTTCGATGAAGTCCAAACCGGGATGGGTCGCACGGGAACGTTGTTTGCTTATGAGCAGTTCGGAATCCAACCCGACATTATGACGCTGGCTAAAGGCTTGGGGGGAGGTCTCCCCATTGGTGCCTGTCTAGCTACCGACACCGTCGCAGCGGCATTTCAACCAGGCACTCACGCCTCCACGTTTGGAGGCAACCCTTTAGCCTGCGCGGTAGCCCTGAAAGTCTTAGAACTCCTCATTGAAGGCGGAAAACTTGAACAAGGGCTGGTTGCCGGTCGCTATTTTGCCAAAGGACTTGGCTCTCTGAAAGAGCAATTCTCTTGCATCCATGAGGCCCGCGGCATGGGCCTCCTCCAGGGTTTAGAATTAACCATTGACGGAAAACCTCTCGTCCTGGAATGCCTTGAGCGACGGGTCCTAATCAACTGCACTATGGGAAAAGTCCTCCGATTTGTGCCTCCCTTAATCATCAGTAACGCACAGATTGATCGGCTCTTGTCCGTCCTCTCTGACGTTCTTTCCAAACATCGATAAATCATGTCGTCACCAAGGCAGTCTTCCCGTACCCGAAAATCCAAACCTTTGGCACAGCGCAAGAAGAGGACCGCCCTTCCTAAGGACTTGCTGACGATAGCCGATATTCCCAGGGATGCGATTCATCATTTGATTACCCTTGCCCAAAAAATGAAAGCTGCTAGAGGGCAGGGTCGTTCCACCTTTCCGTTGAAGGGCAAAACGTTGGGTCTTATTTTTGAAAAACCCTCTACGCGAACCAGGGTTTCGTTTGAAGCCGGCATGAATCAACTTGGTGGGCAAGCCATATTTCTGGCGTCCGAAAAAATACAATTGAGCCGTGGAGAAAGTTTAGCTGATACGGCAAAAGTCCTGACGCGATACTTGGATGGACTCGTCGTAAGAACATTCAACCAAACCACTTTAGAAGAATGGGCCCAACATACCTCAATTCCTGTTATCAATGGGTTAACAGACGATTGTCACCCCTGCCAGGCATTAGCTGATCTTTTGACCATTGTCGAACACAGGGGGCACGCAAAAGGATTAAAGCTGGCGTATATTGGAGATGGAAACAATATCACCCACTCCCTTGTCGAGATAGGGGCCAAAGTCGGTATGCATGTATCCGTAGGATGCCCAAAAGGCTATGAACCTGAACCCCGAATTGTCGCAGCAGCCCAGGATGAAAGCCAACAAACAGGTGCCAGAATTGAAATTACCCATGATCCTAAGATTGCTGCCATGGACGCTGATGTAATTTATACAGATGTGTGGATCAGCATGGGCCAGGAACACCAACAGGAACCACGTATGGAAGCTCTGACGCCTTATCAAGTCAACGGGAAACTCATGCAACGTGCAAAACCCAATGCCATCCTCATGCATTGCCTGCCGGCCCATCGGGGGGAGGAAATAACTGAAGACGTGCTGGACGGCCCACAATCGGTCGTTCTGGATCAAGCCGAAAACCGCCTACATATCCAAAAAGCTATTTTGCTTCAATGGTTGGGAAGAAAGCCTTCATGAAGAAACGAGCCGGCGCAACCTCCCGCAACACCCCATCCCGTCCTTTAGCATCTCCTCAAACAAAGCGGCCACAAAAACCGGGAGATCAAAAACTCTGGGGAGGGCGATTTCAAGGTCAAACACATCAACTAGTGGAGACGTTCACCGCCTCGATCAAGGTTGATCGCCGCCTGTATGAATACGACATTGAAGGCAGCATTGCCCACTGTAAAACGTTACAACGGGCTAAGGTCTTGCCGCAGCGAGAATGCCAGACCATTATTCGAGGACTCCTGACCATTCGGGAGGACATTCGCGCCGGCCGTCATCAATGGAAGACCGAAGATGAAGATGTGCACATGAGCATTGAACGGCGCCTGACTGAGCTCATTGGGCCCGTTGGCGGGAAACTCCACACCGGCCGAAGTCGGAATGATCAAGTCACCTTGGATCTTCGGCTCTACCTTAGGGATACTCTCCAACACCTGAGCAACGATCTCCGTTTACTTCAACAGTCGCTCGTAACGCTCGCTGAGCGGTATATGGGTGTGATGATGCCGGGCTATACACATTTACAGAGGGCCCAGCCCGTCCTCTTTTCGCATCATGCCCTAGCCTATGTTGAAATGGTTGAGCGGGACAAAGGGCGTCTCCATGATGCCTTGGTTCGAATTAACGTCATGCCGTTAGGTTCCGGTGCGTTAGCTGGAAACAATTACCCGATCGACCGACACTATACCGCATCCATATTACATTTCCCTCGCGTGACCCAGAATAGCCTGGATGCCGTATCTGACCGAGATTATGTCATTGAGGTGCTTAGCGCTTGCGCCATCGTGATGATGCACCTCTCTCGTTTAAGTGAGGAGCTGATTTTATGGTCATCACAAGAATTCCACTTCACAGACCTTCCCGACGGGTTTTGTACAGGCAGCAGCATGATGCCACAGAAAAAAAACCCAGACGTCCCTGAACTGATCCGTGGAAAAACCGGTCGGGTCTATGGACATTTGTTCAGCCTCCTGACCACTTTAAAAGGATTGCCTCTCAGTTACAATCGAGACCTTCAAGAAGACAAAGAACCGTTGTTTGACACATTGGATACCGTGACGATATCGGTTAATATTTACGCAGAACTTCTGGCTCAACTAACGATACGACCTGAGCCTATGAAAGAAGCAGTGTCTCAGGGTTTTCTGCTTGCCACGGAGTTGGCAGACTATTTGGTTAAAAAGGGGATGCCTTTCCGTGAATCTCACCACGTGGTGGGAAGTCTGGTACGGGAGTGCTTAGCGAAAGGGAAGGATTTGGGACAACTCACCCAGCAGGATTTACTGAATGCCTCATCGTCTTTTGACGCCAAGGCATTTCAAGTTTTAACTCCTGAAGCTGCGATTAACAGTAAAAACATTATAGGTGGTACCGCTACAGCGCAAGTCACAAAACAGATCAAGGGTTGGAAAAAATCATTACAGGCCGAAATGAAACATTCGATGAAAAAACAGTGACCGGTATGAGGCAAATCCTAAAAATTCCTACCGGGTATTTCCTCATTTTTTGCACACTGGGGCTCCTCTCCTTTTCAAGTTGCGGAGCAGTGGGCCCTCCCATCCCCCCAGAAAAAGTTGGCATTGAAGCCAAGAGACTCAAGCAACAGCAAGATCAGGCCAAAACAGAGGGAGCCCTTGACCAGGACCCCCTCAATGTACCACTGGAAGAAGCAGTGGAATTACCCACTGTGTATCCTATCGATACCCGATAATACACAGGGATTTGTCCAGGGAGAACCTCACGAGGTACAATGAGGCCCCCCACAGTCTCTCCAACTGTTTGTGGAGGATAAAAGAATGGATACCTCTCTCACTCACGGTGCAATTCGTCCCAAACTTCTGTTGCTTGACCCTTATCCAAGAAATAATCCTTATCGTATGACGGCTAGTGAGCGCCGGTCGATCTGGTTTCCGAAGCTCAGCCTACCAGCGATTGCCGCCTATACTCCAACAACATGGGATGTCGAAATCGTGGATGAAGCCGTTAAGGATATCGATTTTGAGACTCCCTGTGATGTGGTTGGAATATCCATCATGACGTGTTATGCCCCGAGAGCCTATGAAATCGCGGATGAATTTCGTCGACGGGGAAAACCGGTCATTCTTGGAGGAGTGCATCCCACCTATTGCCCAGATGAAGCCATTCGCCATGGGGATGCCATTGTCTGCGGGGAAGCTGAAGACCTTTGGCCTCAAGTCATTACCGACATCGAGGCCGGGTCCCTGAAACGAATTTATCGCATGGACCGATTTCCAACCTTGAGTCATTACAAACCCCCGCGTATTGAATTGCTCAGCCCGGATTCTTACATGACCAGGCTTTGCACCTTCACGACGCGAGGATGTCATTTTGATTGTGAGTTTTGCAGCGTTTCGCCATTTAATGGAAAAACCACTCGACGCCGACCCGTTCCCGAAGTCATTGAAGAGCTGAAACGAGCCAAAGAATGGCTGCGCTCGGACATTATTGAACGAATCACCCGTGGGTCACTTTCCCACGCCTTAACAACGTCCCTGAAAATATGGGTAGGGTTGGAAGAAGGTTCGATTGTTGCTTTTGTGGATGACCTGCATAATAGTCATCGTGCCTACTGCCGTGACTTATGGCAGGCCCTGAAATCTCTCAATATTAAATGGGGCTGTCAGTCCACTCTCTTTCTTGGGGATGATCCTGAAATGGTACGATTGGCTGCCGATAGCGGTTGCGTATCGGTTTTTGTCGGGATGGAATCGTTGTCGGATGATTCGCTCGATGAAACCAACAAAGGATTCAACCAGGTGCGGAAATTTGAAAACCAAATTAAAATGTTTCATGACCATGGCATCATGGTGAACCCCGGTCTCGTGTTTGGATTTGACAATGATGACGAATCGGTATTTGAGACTGCCGTAGAATTTTTGACACGAAACAAAGTCGAATTGGCCTACTTTAATGTGTTGACCCCCCTTCCAGGGACGGCCTTGTTCGAACGCTTTAAGCAGGAGGGCCGGATCATTGATCAGGACTGGTCGAAGTATGACGGCAAGCATGTGGTATACACACCTAAACGTATGTCAGCGGAGCAATTACAGGAAGGATTTTTCTGGGCCAACCACCAGTTTTACTCCTGGCCCTGCATCTGGAAACGCATGGGGCATAAGAGCCCACGACTGATTCCCCGCCTTGAAATGAATTGGGAATTTCGAAAATTAATATACCGCACCACACCCAAAGGCGCTCTATCTCCCCTGGCTACAGTCTTAAAAAATCTGCAAACCAAGCTCCCGACATGTGAAACTCAGCAACTCGTTCCTAACGCTCTTCACCCTCAACCATCTCCTGATTCCTACCACCAGGAGCTCTGCTTGAAAATGAAAGCTCGTCGTCACGATGCCTTTGCGGCGTTGTTCATTGATTTGGAGGGAACATTAGACCACCTGAATGCCAAAGAACTATTAAAAAGAATTACACAAGCTGGACGTGAGGCCAAAATGGACATCGTAGTCAACTTTGAGCATATAAAACATGCGACTCCAAAAGCTATTTACACATTACTTGATGGGGAAATTCTCAGAGCCATCACCCCACACACAAAATTACGGTATCGAAACTTAAAAGAAGCTTTTCAATCTATTGTTTCCGAAATCGCTCATGAAAATTTGGACCTGTTTGATGAGGATATCCAGCATGCATGACTTTCACTACCAGGGGGACGGATTATTCTGTGAGGAGGTCCCCATTCGCCACATTACGGAACAGGTGGGTACTCCCTGTTACATTTATAGCCACCGGACATTGATTCGACATTTTCATGCTTTTGATCAAGCCTTCAGTGCCATTCCACATATCGTGGCCTTTGCCATGAAAGCCAATTCGAATCTGACCGTCTTGCGTCTCCTGGCCAAGGAAGGGTGTGGTGCAGACATCGTATCTGGTGGAGAACTTTTCCGGGCATTAACAGCCGGAATGGCACCCAACAAAATCGTCTTTGCCGGGGTCGGCAAATCCAAAGAAGAAATTCAATATGCATTAAAGTCTGATATTCTGATGTTCAATGTTGAATCTCCCGGTGAACTCCAGCAGATCAATGAGGTCGCTGGCTCCATGGGCCTTCGCGCCAAAGTGGCGTTACGCATCAATCCGGATATTGATCCACAAACCCATCCGTACATCTCTACCGGATTAAAAAAAAGCAAATTCGGAATTGGAGCGGACCGGGCACTTGAAGAATTTGATGCAGCTGGGAATCTTCCTCACATTGAAGTGGTAGGCGTTCATTCACATATTGGTTCCCAATTGACCCAGGTCACCCCATTTGTTGATGCCTTAAAAAAAGCTATCGCCTTAATTCAAACACTGCAAGCCAAAGGTGTCCACATTCAGTATCTCAACATAGGTGGAGGCCTTGGTATTACCTACTCGGACGAAACGCCTCCCCATCCCAAAGAGCTGGCTGAAGCTATTTCCCCGTTGCTACAATCCGTCTCATGCCAAATTATTATGGAACCGGGCCGGTCCATTGTTGGGAACGCGGGCATCTTGGTGACGAAAGTGCTGTATAACAAGGAAAGCGCGGACAAGCATTTTGTGATTGTTGATGCAGCAATGAATGATCTGTTACGACCAAGCTTATATGATGCCCACCACGATATTCAGCCGGTATTAAAAAAAGAGTCATCCGCAGTCAACACGGTTGATGTAGTTGGACCCATTTGTGAATCAGGAGACTTTTTAGCAAGAGATCGAAAAATGCCCCATTCTCAACCTGGGGATCTCCTGGCCGTCATGAGTGCCGGAGCGTATGGATTTACCATGGCTTCAAATTACAATTCCCGGCCACGCGTCCCCGAGGTGCTTGTGAAAGGGAAGGACATCACAGTCATTCGGAAACGAGAAAGCTACGATGACCTCATTCGAGGCGAAACCATTTCAGAAGCCTTCTCGAACTGATTCGATTTAAAGTCTTGTGTTGATTCGCCAAGGCGTTCGCCGTTTTGTCGTTACAAACACAAAAAATCCCAACACCAAAATATTGAGGTCAGAATTATGTTCAGCGGTTCGTTAGTCGCTATTGTCACCCCATTCTCAAAGGGAAATTTTGATGAAAAGGCCATGGCCGATCTCATCGAATCCCAAATTTCTTGTGGGACCCATGGCATTGTACCTTGTGGGACGACAGGCGAATCAGCCACCTTGACCCCTGAAGAGCATGAACGGGTCGTTTCATTCACCGTGGAAGTGGTGAATAAGCGGGTTCCTGTCATTGCCGGAACAGGCTCAAACTCTACCGATGAAGCCATTACTTTTACAAAACATGCCAAAGCCGTGGGTGCCGATGGGGCTTTGCTCATCACGCCGTATTACAATAAGCCCACACAGGAAGGGCTTTTTCGTCATTTCTCCGCCATCGCCAATGCTGTTAACTTACCCCAGATTCTTTACAATATTCCAGGGCGGACCAGCATCAACATGTTGCCGACCACGGTGAGCCGCTTGTCGGAGATTCAGAATATTATTGGCATCAAGGAAGGCAGTGGATCTCTCCAACAGGTGTCCGAAATTATACAACAATCCCGACCTGGCTTCCTTGTGCTCTCAGGGGATGATCCCTTGACACTCCCTATGATCGCCCTTGGCGGGAAAGGCGTGATCACCGTCACCGCCAACGTCGCCCCGACCGATATGGCAAACATGGTGAACGCTGCATTAAAAGGTGACTACGAAACAGCTAGACTCCTTCACTACAAACTTTCTCCTTTATTTGGAGCATTATTTTTGGAGACTAATCCCATTCCTGTGAAAGCGGCTCTATCCATGATGGGAAAAATGTCAGAAGAAGTTCGACTGCCGCTTACCCCGCTAACTGCGGAATTTCGACCTGCACTCCAAAAAGCCTTGCAACAAGCCGGAGTGCTCTGAGGAAAGAAAACACATGATTCGAACAATCATTACCGGCGCGGCCGGTCGAATGGGCATGCGATTAGTCGCATTAACTCGGGGCACCCCTGGACTACAGCTTTCCGGTGCAGTCGAAGTAAAAGGGCATCCCGCTATTGGAAAAGATGCTGGCGAAGTCGCCCAGATCGGGCAAATGAACATTTCGATTACCGACGATCTCCAAACCTGTCTCTCACAGGGTGATGTGGTAGTCGACTTCACGGCTCCTTCATCCTGTCTGGCCAACCTCGAGCATGTCGTCAAATCCACCAAGGCCATGGTCATTGGTACTACCGGATTCACAGATCAAGAATTGGCCCAACTTAAAACATTCGCGCTCAAAATCCCCTGTGTGTTTTCCCCAAACATGAGTGTAGGGATCAATGTGCTCCTCAGCACCGTCGGGAAAATCGCCAGATCTCTAGGTGAGCAGTACAACATCGAAGTAATCGAAGCCCATCATAATAAGAAAAAGGACGCCCCCAGCGGGACTGCCCTAAAACTGGCTGAGGCTCTGGCAGAAGGTATGGAATGGGATTTACAAGAAGTGGGGGTCTATGCACGACATGGTATGACCGGCGAACGGAAGACTCGTGAAATTGGCATGCAAACTATCCGTGCAGGAGATATTGTTGGCGATCACACCATTTTATTGGGTGGGCCAGGAGAACGCATAGAAATAACCCACCGGGCTCATACTCGCGATACCTTTGCTCAGGGCGCGCTCCGGGCAGCGGAATGGGTAGCCCAAAAACCACCTGGCCTCTATTCCATGGCCGACGTCTTAGGCTTATCCTAGGACAACTTCCCGAATTTATCCGCCATGTCGGCCTGAAAGATGCCAGCCAAAAAAAATTTCAAACACACCCAATTATAAGCTATACCTCATCACCAACAATTGCATGAGACCTAGCCTCTTACATCTCACCACGCCATTCGATCGCGCACTTACGAATCCTGACCTACAGGACTCCATTCATCCCGTCGATACACAATTCTTTCATTGACAAAGCCGAAGAGCACGTGGTCTTATCGAAAGAGATTCAAGGACCACATTCACTCATCAACGCTTCGCTTTGACTCTCACCGGACATGGTAAGAATTAGCGAAGATATATCATGTAAAAGGAGACTGGCTATAATGGATATTTTTGGGAAAATTCCTCTCGTCGAGATTCCCGTGCATGTAACCCCGGATCAGAAGAAGTGGCTGGATAAAATGGTAGAAGAAGGAAAAATTGCCATTCCTCCAGGTGGAACTCTGGAAAAAGGATCAGTTATTTCTATGTTCCTCAGAATGCTCATCCACAATGCCATGGAAGAGCAGATGCGCCAAGCCGCCATCGACGCCGAAGACGAAGAAGACGATGATGAATAGCGAACTGATAAAGGTCCTTTTTAAGAGCTTTCTATTGCCAACACATCTAGCTCCTTATATTGATTGTCAAAAATTTTCAAATGTTCATCATTATTGAATTTGAAAGTTCATAAATAACATTCCATAAATTAGTCCTCTACTTCCTACTAATTTTAATATTTTATCCAAAGGCTTTTTTGTAAAATTCCGCTAAATTCGAGCAGATTTTATGGCCCGAATTTTAGGCCAGTTTGGCACAGACGGATTTAACTTCTGTATAGAGATCCAACGCCTCGTGGCCCATTTCCCGTCCCCAACCGGATTGTTTGTACCCGCCAAATGGGAGTGACGCATCAAAAATATTATGGCAATTAATCCAAACCGTTCCAGCTCGTAATTGAGCAGCAATCCGATGTCCCTTACTTAAATCTTTTGTCCAGACCGCGGCCGCCAATCCATAAATATTATCATTGGCCTTGGCGACCACTTCTTCTACTTCCGTGAAAGGTTCCGCGCACACCACAGGGCCAAAAATTTCTTCTTGGATAACCTTCATGTTTGAATTGGTATTGACCAACACGGTCGGTTCAACAAAATATCCTTTGTCTCCAGATCGTTTCCCACCCGCAGCCGCTTGAGCGCCTTCAGCAAACCCCGATTCCAAATATCCCAGAACACGGTGTTGCTGTTCATCAGAGACTAATGGCCCCATTTGAGTAGTAGGATCTAGTCCCGGACCTATCTTAATTTGTTTGGCTTGATCAGCAACCCCCGCCACAACCTTGTCAAAAATGCTTTTTTCCACATACAGCCGTGAGCCTGCGGCGCAACATTGTCCATGATTAAAGAAAATCGCACTGGCTACTCCGGGTATTCCCGTTTCCAGATCAGCATCCGGCAAGACGACACTTGGTGATTTCCCACCAAGTTCCAACGTGACTTTTTTAAGATTCCCTGTCGCAGCATTCACAATAAGTTTGCCCACTTCAGTCGATCCAGTAAATGCAATTTTATCCACATCAGGATGAGCAGCTAAGGCCGCACCTGCGGTTTCTCCATAGCCGGGAACAATGTTCACAACTCCTTCTGGAAATCCTGCCTCGATGAACAACTCTCCCAACCGCAATGCTGACAAGGGAGTTTGTTCAGCCGGTTTCATCACTATAGTACAGCCCACGGCCAAAGCCGGGCCAAGTTTCCATGCCGCCATTAACAGAGGAAAATTCCAGGGAATAATTTGCCCGACAACTCCAACCGGCTCACGAAGGGTATAGGCTAGGAATTGAGACCCAGGCATATAGGGAACCGAAATGGGAATGGAATTGCCCTCAATTTTTGTTGACCATCCCGCCATGTATCTAAACAAATCCACAGCCAATGGAACGTCTGCTGCCCGCGCAATGGTTAACGGTTTACCGTTATCCAGAGACTCTAACTGAGCAAACTCTTCCAAGTTCGACTCCAGAAGGTCCGCCAACCGCCACAGGAGTTTGCCGCGGTCAGAAGGCGTCATCTTTCGCCATGGGCCTTGTTCAAATGCCTTTCTGGCAGATTTCACGGCAAGAGCAATATCAACCTTATCGCCTTCCGCCACCTCCGCCATTACTTCACCCGTTGCAGGATTAAACGTGGAAAATGTTTTGCCCGATTGTGAGTTAACCCACTGACCATTAATCAGCATTTTTCGTGGATGGGACACAAAAGATTGGACAGCCGGATGAAGCCGTTCAGTTGAAGTCGCCATGCTCATTTGGGTACCTCCATTTTTTCAAGAAAAATCATCTGTATTGGAACTCAAGAACAGGCCTATGAATTGACTCAAAAACATAAGGGGGTTGAAAATCTGATATTGGCACTGGTTCCCTTCTTGCCTTGGACTTCACCTATGACTCCAAGGGATTTTGAACTGCCTCTTATTATGGCGAGGAATCAATATCTAGTGCAAACCTTAGTCCGTTAGATTTTCCTTTGAAGTATTAGAATAAACCACTTTTGAGCAGTTTTTTGAAATTGGTCGCGATAGGATGTCTTGCCTTTTATGCGAACCTTTTCAAAAAATTCCATTTTTTCGGATAGAGGAGTATAGACAGCCAGTTGGGGATCCACACTTTGCAATAACGGACTGTTGCATATTTACATTATATTTTTTCTTATAGATAAATGGCAGAAATCCCTATGAGGAAAAACAATGGAGTTCTCCAAAAGACTTACCCCGCAAGCCCGTCGCGGCTTTGGCAAACGGGGGTACAAAGGAGTACTAAATCACGACCAAAGGCGAGAACGACACTGGCGGAGTTTTTCACCCTCCCTAAGCAGGGCAATAGATGGAAGGCATCCTTCGGCCATTGGTTGCAAAGGGTGTTAGGTAAACCAGGAGGGGGCTTGGCTGGGCAACCAGTAAAACAAACTCCCAACCAAATTTTGGCTATGTAATAATAAGAGGACTATCGTAGTGTAGGAAAGACCTCTTCCGCGGCAGCAATCGTCTGATTAATGTGCCTAAGGGTGTGAGCAGTTGAGAGCAACATGGCTTCAAATTGAGAGGGAGCCAAATATATTCCATGATTGAGCATTCCATGAAAAAATTTAGCGTATCGTACGGTGTCTGATTTTTGGGCCCCGGCGTAATCCGTGACAGGTCCTTCGGTAAAAAATCCACCCAACATGGAACCAACCCGAGTTTGATAGTAGGAAATTTTTGCTTTCTTAGCTGCTTCTCCTAATCCCTCGGCCAACACTTTGGATTTTTTTTCTAAATCCTTATAGACTCCCGGTGTTTGAAGGATTCGGATAGTCTCTAGTCCGGCAGCCACCGCCACTGGATTTCCGGAGAGAGTTCCGGCCTGGTACACCGGTCCAGCCGGGGCAATCAATTGCATTATTTCCTTGGTGCCCCCATATGCTCCAATGGGCAAGCCTCCCCCGATGATTTTCCCTAAAATCGTGAGGTCAGGAATGACTTTATAGAGGCCTTGCGCTCCACCCGGACCCACTCTAAAACCAGAAATGACTTCATCGAAAATTAAGAGGATATCGTACTTTTTAGTGATCATTCGGAGCCATGGCAGAAATTCATCCGATGGAGGAATCACCCCCATATTTCCTGCAATAGGCTCTACAATAATTGCGCCCAAACTTTGGGCATGTTTATGAATGAGTTTTTCGGTAGTTTTAATGTCGTTATATGGCGCGGTCAGTGTGTGGCGGGCAAACGATTCTGGTACGCCAGGGCTATCAGGTATCCCTAGAGTAGCCACGCCTGATCCGGCCTTAACGAGCAAATGGTCAGCATGCCCATGATAGCAGCCTTCGAATTTCAATATTGAGTCCCGTTTAGTGTAAGCCCTGGCTAAACGAATTGCACTCATAACGGCTTCCGTCCCCGAATTTACAAGACGGACTTTCTCAATTGAGGGAACCATCTTGATAATGATTTTGGCTAATTCCACTTCCCCCTCCGCTGGGGCCCCATAGCTCGTCCCACGTTTCGAGGCACTGATGACAGCCTTTATTACCCGCGAATTTGCATGCCCAAGAATCATAGGCCCCCAAGATAAAACATAATCCAAAAATTTATTGCCATCCACGTCTTCTAACAAAATTCCTTTAGCTTGCTTAATAAATAAAGGATCTCCCCCGACTGAACGAAATGCTCTGACGGGACTGTTAACACCCCCTGGAATAAATGAATTCGCTCGTTGAAATAAAGCACGGGACTTTGTTGTTTTCACGAAATTTTTCCTCAATTTTTAAAATCAATTTATAGATCATTTGAGCACGTCAGTACCCAAAAGGAAAACCAACCCAAGCGCTTTCAAAAATCCCTACCATTCCAAAGAATTCAACAATTTAATTTCCGTATTCTTCAAAACATTCATACATAACTCGCAAAAAATTATTAAGAATCGTTTAATTTCGTCTCCTTCAGTCTGACTCCAATTTTACAAAGCTTCAACAATACCACTACTTTTTTTCCAGAGAAACAACCAGCCATCCAATTTCCCCCATATTTTACTATTCAAAACCTAGGAACATTTAGAGACCGGTTTTAATTATATATATCTATGTAACTTGAAAATATTACCGGAAACAATTGTCGCATTTTCCTGCCTTCTTTCCATACGTAGAGTGCAAAATTTTCCTATTTATTTTTTAAAACTTTTAGCCGAAAATTTCAGAATACCGTCAACAATCAACAATTTTTAATCATATTAGGATAAACCGATGTATTGTGAACAACGGAGAAAGAATGAAATAACAATTCTTGATTGTTTTGGAAGATTTGATGAAGGTGATACAAAACAATTTATTCAGTGGCTTGAACGATTACAAAACCATGGCATTCAACATTTGATATTAAATTTGTCTCCTTTGTACTACTTGGATCCTAAAGTGGTGAATCTCCTTTACTTTGCTCAGGAATTTCTTCAATCGAATTCAGGTACATTTTCATTGGTAAGCCCACTTAGTTCGGTAAGGAATGAACTTGTTCGGGGGAAAATTCCTCATACCATACCCACATTTGATACCATGTATGATGCTATGCATCGCCCACACTGTGCTTTTAATGAATGTTAAACTTAGTATGGACTTCATTGAAATAGAAAAGCCCAGGGATGATGAATCCCTGGGCTTTTCCTATTTAAATCTCGGCAACGACCTACTTTCCCACAGCCTCACGGCTGCAGTATCATCGGCCCTGGAGGGCTTAACTTCCGTGTTCGAAATGGGAACGGGTGGTACCCCTCCGGTAAGGTCACCGAGAAAGTGTCTGCGAATAGTAAATATTAATTTAAAAATGTATCAATATACTAATTTTTAAATCAAACTCACATATTCACTTAGACCATGTCTATCAAGAACAAATGTTGTTAAGTCGCACGGCCGATTAGTACTGGTTAGCTTCAGGCCTCACAGCCCTTCCACACCCAGCCTATCAAACTCGTAGTCTACAAGTGGCCTTTAGGGAGGTTACCCTCCGTGTGATCTAATCTTGAGGCTAGCTTCCCGCTTAGATGCTTTCAGCGGTTATCTAAACCGGACATAGCTACCCGGCACTGCCGCTGGCGCGACAACCGGCACACTAGCGGTCCGTCCATCTCAGTCCTCTCGTACTAGAGACAGACCCTCTCAAATCACCTCCGCCCACAACAGATAGGGACCGAACTGTCTCACGACGTTCTGAACCCAACTCTCGTACCGCTTTAACGGGCGAACAGCCCGACCCTTGGGACCGGCTTCAGCCCCAGGATGCGATGAGTCGACATCGAGGTGCCAAACTTCCCCGTCGATGTGAACTCTTGGGGGAAATCAGCCTGTTATCCCCGGCGTACCTTTTATCCGTTGAGCGATGGCCCTTCCACGCAGAACCACCGGATCACTAAGCCCGACTTTCGTCCCTGTTTGAGCTGTCGCTCTTACAGTCAAGCTCCCTTTTGCCTTTACACTCAATGGCTGATTGCCGACCAGCCTGAGGGAACCTTTGGGCGCCTCCGTTACCTTTTGGGAGGCGACCGCCCCAGTCAAACTACCCACCA